>JAPHSA010000264.1 GCA_026193235.1 Deltaproteobacteria bacterium
CCTTTCCAGACGCCTTTTTCATCGGGCATACCAAAACCGAAGACACCACCGTTGACACCTGCTTGAATGAAGCCCTTCTTTTTGACGTTATCCAGATCTTTGCCGGCGTGGGCAAAGGTCACGGCCATCAGGCAGAGAGTAAGAATAAGAACGAGAGTTTTTGTCAGTTTCATGCATTTCTCCTCTGGTTGAGTATTGAACGACAATAAAGAATCACTGTGCTGGCTAAAAAAACAAACACAGCGGGAAAAGGAACTTTTGGATGTGTCAGATAACCGCAAGTACCATTTTCATTAGAGTTAAGGTATACGCCAAGCGGGCCTTCCTGTCAAACCTAAGTTATTGTTTTTATAGCTTAAAAAATGTTTAAATTGAGGCGGATAAGAAGCCTGATCTGGTATAAATTTAGCTTTTCGGTTGGCTGGTCGAGGTTTTTAATTCATGAGGCTTAAATTCTGCGATTGCTCAGTTCCTCAAGCAGTAGTTCTTCGTTGTCAACAATTCGTGCTCCCTGTTGTTTTAGTCGGCAGATCCAATCCCAGGCCTTGCCGCCGGTATAGTCATGTTCCTGCTGCGATCCCACCAGATAAACCGTCTTTTGCTGATCCAGGGCTTTGTGGGCTAGTTGTAAGCAGGCCAGGTTCCCGGTTCCCCACCACAGGGTCGTAACAATGAGAATTTCTGCCCGGTCGATTAAACAACCCGCGCTCTTGAGGCTCTCTTTTGAATAGGGACTGTAAGGCTGTTCCCTGACAGTTTCAATACTTAGTGCTGTAGCCAAGGCTTCATCCGAATCTCCTCGGTTGAGTGGGCCAACCGTTATCTGTGCTTTTGCCAGATGAAGTCTGCGCAACAGAGATTTTCCACTTCCGCCACCACAGATAAGATGAATTTTTAACTTGGCGAGTTGGTGAATTGAGGCGTTAACCATGGGTAGAATCTGGGGAGCCCCGGTGAAGGGGTTCTTCTCAACCTTGACATCCACCCGGAAAACGCGATGCAGGTTTGTGGCTGTCATCACCTCAACGGGGGTACCGATTCCGGCGATTTTCCCATGCTCAGTCAATAAGAGAATTCGCTGGGATACGGCCGCAGCCAGGTCGAGATCATGACTGATCTGGACGACTGTTGTCCCTTGCTCACGATTAAGGCGAATCAGCAGTTCACATAATTCCAGGCGGTGATCGATATCCAGGTGACTGGTGGCTTCATCAAGAAAGAGAACCTCTGTGCTCTGGGCCAGTGCTCGGGCGACCAGTACCCGTTGCAACTCTCCGCCACTGAGTTCTGTGACCGGGCGTTCGGCAAGATTGAGGATGTCGCATATGGCAAGGGCATGGCGGATGGCCTGCCGATCGATTTTATCGGCGAAACTGAGCAGGCTTTTGCGGTGCGGGTAACGACCCATGGCGACAACTTCATGAACCTTGTAGGGGAAGTCAATATGAGTAGATTGTGGGACAATCGCGACCTTTCTAGCCAGCGTCTTTGTGGGGATATCTCTGACCGGGACAGCATCCCAGGTGATGTTGCCAGATGAGGCTCTAAGATTTCCACGCAACAGGCGCAGAAGAGTTGACTTCCCACAGCCATTCGGGCCGATAATGCTGAGAATTTCGCCTTTATTTACGTTGAAATTGAGTTGTTCGAAAATTGTATGTTCAGCAAAAGCGAACCCGAGGTTGCTGACCTGAATCATAATCCGCCGCCCTTTCTCCTGAGAAGATAGAGAAAGAATGGGGCACCCATAATCGCTGTTACGACGCCAACTGGAATTTCAGCCGGAGCATAGATACTTCGCGCAATGGCATCAGAAATCATCAAAAAGCTGCCGCCCAGTAAGGCTGATAGGGGTAAGAGAAGCCTGTGCCCAGGCCCCCAGAGAAGACGGCAAATGTGAGGAATGACCAGACCAACAAATCCAACTAGTCCAGCAAGGGCGACCGCACAGGCGGTCAGTGCGCCAGCCAGAGCAAACAGCACCAGTCTGGTGCGTCCGACATCCAGCCCAAGGGTTTCAGCTGTTTCTTCCCCCTGGGTCAAAAGATCCAGATTGGGTGCTTGCAGCCAGAGAAGAAGAAAACCACCGGTAACCCACAACCAACCCCAGGTTAACCAGTCCGGGTCCGCCAGAGACAGATTCCCTGCCAGCCAGAAAATCGCCTGGCGGGTGGCGTCGGATGGTGCGCGCCAGAGTAGAAAGAGCAGTAAGGCCGCCGCCAGGCTGCCCACCATGACGCCCGCAAGAATCAGGGTGTGCGATGAGCAGGTGTGGGCCTGAGCGACCATATAGACCAGTGATAAAGCGGCGATTGCTCCCACAAAAGCTGCCAGAGGTAAGATAAGAGAAGACTGAAAGCCAAAGGTCAGTGCGATGACAGCACCCAGGGCTGCGCCACCGGAGACCCCAAGCAGATAAGGATCGGCCAGAGGATTCCGCAACACCGCTTGAAACGTCGTTCCTGAAAGGCTTAACGCTGCGCCTACCAGCCCGGCCAGTAGCGCGCGTGGCAAACGGATTTGCCAGAGGATCACCTGTTCGACTGCCTCTCCCGGACCTTGGAGCAGCAGTGAGAATACCTCTTGAAAACTCAGATCAAGACTTCCGGAAGAAATCGACCAGAAAAGCGCCACAAACGGTGAAAGAACCAATAATAGCCGCCAGAGCCAATGTGTTTTTACTGAGGAGAAGCTATTCATCAATTCTGATATCCGGGTGCAGGGCTTTGGCCAGGGCCTCAATGCCCAGTATGATTCTTGGGCCCGGGCGGTGAATCCAATCTGCCTCAATGTGGACGATGCGCTGGTTTTTAACTGCCTGTAGCAGCGGCCAGCGTGCGAAAAACTGTTCCGGGTCAGGCTGTCCTGGATAGGTGGAAACAATAATAACTTCCGGATCGATTGTCAGCAGGGCTTCGCTGTTCCAGGTCGGATAACGCGATGGCCCAGTCGGAACGACATTCAACCCGCCGGCAATGCGCATAATATCATCGCCAAAGGTCTCAGGACCGGCAACCGTAAGTGGTTGCAGCATCACAGCTTCCAACACACCGGGCCGTTTTCTTCCAGGCAGTTGTTGCTGTATCCTATCGATTCTCATTTCTATAGAAGCTGCTAAACGCTGAGCTTTTGATGGTTCTCCGGTAATGTCTCCGATGCTGCGGATGGTTTTCAGCGCCGCGTTAACCGTATGTGGGTAAACCACGTAAACAGGAATGTTCAATGTTTCCAACCGTCGAACCAGTGTTGGGCGGTTCATGTCGGCTGCGGCAAATACCAGGTCGGGTTTAAAAAGCAGGATGTTTTCCAGCCCGGGGTCGGCGTATTCTCCAACCTTCGGGAGTTTTTGAGCTGCTGCCGGATAATCACAGTAATCGGTCACCGCGACAATTTCGTTATCCAGACCGAGGGCAAAAAGGATTTCTGTCACTGCCGGGACCAGAGAAAGAATCCGCTGCGGTGTGTGAGGGAGTGTCAATTTGCGGCCAAGAGCATCGTGAAACTCTGTGGCTAAGAGGTTGATTGGTGCAATGAGGCAAATAAGTACGGTCAGGAAAAGGTTTTTCAATGGGAAACCTCGTGACACTGCGGATTAAAGAGCACCCGCAGTGTCGCACAGAATATAAAAATCAGAAAGTGACTTTGATGCCTGCAAAGGCGTTTATTCCGTTAGATGGGTAGTAGGCCTTTTCACCTAAATAGTTAAGAGTTCCATATTCCGAATACTTTTTGTCTAAAATGTTCTGAACAGAAAGGTATGCAGTTCCCCACCTCATGGGGTAAGAAAGTTTTCCCGAAAGGAGAAAATAGCCTTTTTGCTTGCTCTGCTGGTTGTTAAAATCAGAGATAAAGTAACGTTTTCCGACGTAGGTTCCTTGCATACTTAGACTGATTTGTTTGAATATATCTTTCTGAACGTTTAATGTCGCTTGGTGCCTTGGTACATTTGGCAATTCACTACCATCGTATTGACCGCCATTTATTTTGGTGTCTCTAAAGGTGTAGCTACCGCTTAGCCACATGTCTAAAATATCTTTTGAAACGGTCACTTCAAGGCCTTGTCGAATCCCTTCTCCGTCGAGATTTTCGTTTGCGCCAAAGCCATAAGGGCCACCTGTTGGGTTATAAAAAATTTCATTTTCTGTAACAATTCGAAACAAGTTCACAGATAGAATTAACCCTGATTTGTTTAGATGACGAAAGCCTATTTCAAAGTCATCGCCCGTCTGTTCCTCAAGTTGGGTGTCGACTGTGTTTGTGCTGAAATAAAACATCTCATCGAGTACTGGATATCGAAATGTTTTTGCAAAACTGGCATAAAGAGAAGTTCCATCAGATAAGGAAAAAACAACACCAGTCGTATATAGCTGTTCTTCAAATTCTCTTTTATCCGATGTTCCTCCCTCGACTGACTTAAACAAATAGTTTGCCTTATCTTTTCGGTAACCAGCGGTTATTGATGAGTTCTTTGTGACCTGGATGCTATTGTGAGTGAAGAAACCTGTACTTTTTTTGCTGAGGTTATAATTAGCGATTCCAGAATAGGAAGAGGTGTTGCTTATATCTTCAGAACTGTCTTCATGGTCATATCCGACCATCAGTTTTGTGGCTTTATTAAAAACTTTTTCATTTAGCACTATTTTTGAGGAAAAAGTTTCAGTTTCTATTTCTGTTTCTCCTCTATAGAAACCCCATGAAGCACTTGAATAAGATTCGTTATTTCTATTGCGTAAAGAGGCGCTAGTATCTATAAAACTATTTTTGTTGAAAAATACTTTTCCTCCGACCTGTAAATATTTGTCCTGCGTGTCCGAATAGTCATCTGGGCTTGTTGTAGATGTTCTATCCAATCCACTGTTAAGATCACTCTCTGTTAGATCTCCAGGTAGTCCTGTGTTGTCGTCATTATAGCCAGTATTAAGCGTTAAAGAAAATATATCGGTAACGTCGTAGGTTAAGTTTAAACCAATGTTTTTTGCCTTAGTGTCGCTATTCTCTCGATATCCATCAGATGTTTGAAAATTGCTGTTTAGAGAAAAAGAGAGGTCATTGATTGTGTTGCTTAAGGAGGCGTAACCACTGGCTGTGTCATAGCTTCCAGCGGAGACTTCTAAAACACCTGCTAGACCTTGTGCTCCCTTTTTAGTGATAATATTTATGACTCCGGCGGAGGCATTATCGCCATATAAGACACCACCGCTTCCGCCTCTAATAATCTCGATTTTTTCAATTTGCTGTTTAGGAATAAGTGTCCAGTCAACACCGCTTAAGTCTGCTTGGTTGATGCGACGTCCATCTATCAGTAAGAGGGTGTTTTGAGCCGCAGTTTCTCCAAACCCCCTCAAATCAACCGTATATTTTCTGCCGTTACCGGTTACATCGTTAACGAGAACTCCAGGTATTGACCTAAGTAAACCAGGGACAGACTCAGCTGCAAATTCACTGATTTCATCTGCCGATAAAACCGTTACATGATTTGGAATTTTGGATGTTTTCTCTTCTTGACGTGTCGCTGTCACCACTACCGGGTCGAGGGTGGTGATTTCGGCCATAGCCCCGGTTGTGCTCAGCATAAGAACGCTGAGCAATAGCATCATTTTCTTCATGTTTTTTTCCTCCTGTGTTCCCCCGGAAGCAACGGCTGAGGCACTAAAAAAGCCCGACACCTTGGCAGGTGCGGGCTTCCGTTTTTGATCCGCGCTCTTCCGTGCTCCCATTCCCGGGGAGATTAATGGACAGGTTTCATGACAGGTCTTCTGACTTACGAGTTTTCAACTGATGTGACAGGTTTATTCAGTTGAATAGTCAGGCGGCCTTCCCAGCGAAATTGCCAGTGGCATGTTACCCAACACAAAGCTCGATTACAGCGGCGGGTCCGTGGGGGGATTTCACCCCTCTTCCCATCTGAATATTGACAGAGTGTAAATATTCAGGCCTTGCGGCATCAATGAAACAATTCAATTGTGCTCATGCTTATAGGCAAGGGGGTGGCGGTTGTCAAGTTGTTTGCGATGAATGGTTTTTCAGCTTAGGTTCCACCACAAGCTGTTTTCAATCCTGGGAAAACATGATACCTATGATGCAATATTATCTATGCTCATATGTGGACGAATTTTTCAGCGAAAGGTTGCTCTGATGGTCTACGAAAAGATTGGTGTCCAGGTCCCTAAAATACTGTTGCCGAAGGCTGGTGTCGATATGCGGCGTTGGGCTGTGATTGCCTGCGATCAATATACCTCTGACCGTAAATACTGGGAGCGCCTTGAGCAACAGACCGCGGGCTCTCTATCAACTCTGAATCTCATATTTCCCGAGGTCAATCTGGAAGATGCCGATGCCGAACAGCGCATTGAAAACATCAATCGAACAATGGAACAGTATCTGGCCGATGGCAGTCTGGAAGAACAGCCCCCCGGTTTTATTCTTGTCGACCGCAAAACCTCTGAAGTCGAATCGCGCAAAGGGTTGATTCTGGCGCTTGACCTGGAACAGTACGATTATAACCAGGGGGCGCAAAGTTTAATCCGGTCAACGGAAGGGACGATTCTCGACCGACTGCCACCCCGGATCAAGGTGCGCCAGAATGCGCCGATTGAACTGCCGCATATTATGGTTCTGATTGATGATCCACAACGGACTGTCATCGAACCATTGTTCAATGAAAATCTGGAAACGGTCTATGATTTCGAGTTGTTGGAGAATGGTGGGCATCTCAAGGGGTACCGGGTTGCCCAGCCAGAACTGATCAACCAGGTTGCCGCCGCTTTGGAGGCCTTGGCGGACCCAGAGGCCTATCGGGCTAAATATGAGGTTGATGATGCGGTGATGCTTTACGCCATGGGTGACGGCAATCATTCGTTTGCTACCGCCAAGGCGATCTGGGAACAGTTGAAAAACACTGCCGCTGATCCAGCGACCATGATGAATCATCCCGCCCGATATGCACTGGTCGAGCTGGTCAACGTCCATGACCCGGGTCTTGAGTTCGAGGCGATTCACCGTGTTCTGTTCAATGTCAACTGCGTACATATCAAGCAAAAAATGGCGGAGTTTTTCGCCGCTCGCAATATGCCTTTTACTTTTGAACTCTGTGCCGATCTTGCTGAAGCACAGGATATCCTGGCGGAAAAAGAGGGTCTGCATGCTTTTGCCATTGTGCTGGGGGGGAAGTTTGGTGTCTGTGCGGTCGAAAATCCGGAATACACGCTGACGGTCGCTACCCTGCAGGCGTTTCTCGATCATTATCTTCAGATCAATCCATCAGCACGCATCGATTATATCCACGGTGAAAACAGCGTGACAGAACTTGGTGGCCGAATCGGTTGCGCAGGTTTTTATCTACCGGCAATCTCAAAGCACGATCTGTTCAAAACGATTGCCCGTGATGGGGCCCTGCCGCGTAAGACTTTTTCCATGGGGGAAGCGGACGAAAAAAGATTCTACCTCGAATGTCGGCGGATCAAAAAATAGGCGGGATCCAAGGGTGAGCGAAATCAAGAATGTCGTTTTTGACGTCGGCCGCGTGCTGATCGATTTCTGCTATGTCGATTTTTTTAACCTGTTGCGGCAACGTGGTGCAGAAATTGTTGATGAAGAAGACTTCTCCGCACAGGTGGGACTGATCGGCTATGAGTGTGGAGAGATCAGCAATTCGGAGTTTCTAAACCGAGTGAACGAACTCATGAATGATCCTTTGCCGGATGATCAATTGGTAGCGGCCTGGAACAGTCTCTTTACGTCCGTTCCCGCTATGCTCAATTTTGCCAAGGGATTGAAGGCTTATTGCCGAGTCTACCTGCTTTCAAACACCAGTGCGCTGCATTGGGAATATCTTCAACAACAATTCAGCCTGCACCAATACTGCCATGACCTGCTGGCTTCTTATCAAGTTGGTTATATGAAGCCCGCGGCAGAAATCTTTACTGCTGCCGCCGAACAATTCAATATTGACCCGGAAGCGACAGTTTTTGTCGACGATAAGCAGGAGAATGTTGCCGGCGCACTGGCCTGCGGCTGGAACGGAATCTGGCATCGCGACAGAATGGAGACAACCAAGCGCTTGCGGGAACTGACGGGCAGAGATGTCTGAAGCGCGTTTTCCTGCTGAGCGTGGAAGTTATCTGCTCTGGATGTATCTAGCCCGAGGCCAGGAAATGGGCATCGGAGGTTTGGGACTACATGAATTCAGGCGTGGCTGGTATGCGTATTGCGGCAGTGCTTTTGGGCCGGGCGGACTACGGGCCCGCTTGAACCACCATCTGAAGGAGGCGCAACGGCCACATTGGCATATCGATTATTTAAAGGAGGCTGCAGAAATCCGTGCTGTCTGGATATGTCGAGGAGTGAATTCTGAACATGATTGGAGTCGGCGTTTGCTGACTCTGGCTGCTGCGCAAATTCCTTTGTCCGGTTTTGGTTCCAGCGATTGTAACTGCCGTAGCCATTTAGTCTATTTGCCGCGGCGACCTGCTTCAAGAATAGTCCAGGAATTATTGCGCGGGGATTGTCCTATAGGACGCTATAATTTGGGGCGGGCATAAAAAACGGGGTGAGCCGATCGGCTCACCCCGTAGGTTGTTTCAGTTGGTGTTTCCAGCCGGAAGAATGAGGTTTAATATCACTCCGATAACCCCTGCCAGACCGATCCCGCCAAGTTTGACAATTGCCAGATCAAAAGTCATTCCGCCAATTCCAAACACCAGGATGATGGCAACAATTGCCAGATTACGCGGTTGCATCAGATCTGTCCCTGCCCTGACCAGGGTGTTGATGCCGATGACCGCTATGGCGCCGAAGAGCAACACCATGATGCCACCCATGACCGGTACCGGAATAGAATTTAAAAAACCACCCAACTTACCAATAAAGGCCAGTAAAATTGCCGAGATGGCCGCCCAGGTCATGATCGCCGGGTTAAAAGAGCGAGTCAGGGCAACAGCACCGGAAACTTCTGAATAGGTTGTGTTTGGTGGCCCACCGAGAAAGCCGGCCAAGCTGGTTGCAATGCCGTCTCCGAGCAAGGTGTTTTGAATCCCCGGATCGTCAACATAGTCTCTACCGGTAATTCCACCAATCGCCAGAACGTCACCAAAGTGTTCGATGGCCGGCGCTATGGCGACCGGAACAATGAAGAGAATTGCTTCCAGGTTCCAGGTCGGGAAGGTGAAATCGGGCATTGCAAACCATGGTGATTCGGCAACCTTCTGCATGGACACCAAGACCGGACTCGTCCAGTTCTGCAGTGTGCCGGGATCAAACGCTGCCTGCGTTGAAGCAGTAAAGCCGCTGACATCAAGCATCAGAGAAGTTACATAGCCAGCAACAATACCGCTGAGAATCGGAATCAGTTTGAACATACCACGACCGAGCAGTGACACTAAAATTGTGACCACCAGCGCGACGCCGGCAATGATGTAGGCGGTTGTCTCGGGTACCAGCCAGGCCGATCCGTCCCCTGTGCGACCAGAAGCCATATGGATGGCAACCGGAGCGAGAACCAGACCGATAACCATGATGACCGGGCCGGTGACAATTGGTGGTAGAATTTTATGCAGGACACCCGAACCGAAGATTCGCACGATCAGGCTGAGGACGGCATAGAGAAGGCCGGCGGCAATCAGGCCGCACATGGTTCCGGGGATTCCCCACTGGCCGACCCCGTAAATAATGGGAGCAATAAAGGCAAAACTGGATGCCAGAAAAACCGGCACCCGGCCACGGGTAATCAGTTGAAACACCAGGGTTCCTGCTCCGGCGGTAAAAAGCGCGACATTCGCATTCAATCCGGTCAATAAGGGGACCAGAACCAGGGCACCGAAGGCGACAAACAACATCTGAGCACCAAGCAGGCAGTCTTTCGCACGAAAATTGTA
>JAPHSA010000055.1 GCA_026193235.1 Deltaproteobacteria bacterium
CACCCAGTTGATCGGTGTTGTGGCCACCGGTGCCTTTGTCGTGATCACCAGTTCCATTGTTTGGCTGGCGCTCAAGTACAGTATCGGTATTCGGGTCAGTGAAGAAGATGAAATGCTTGGTTGTGATTCTTCCGAAATTGGCATGGAAGCCTATCCTGATTTCCAGCGGGTCAGTATCGGTGGTGCATCAAGTTTTACCGGCTATACATCCTCTTCTGTTGTCAGGGACTGATTTATCAGAATTGATGAGGATTATGGAAGGGGGAATGCCGCTGCTATCGCAGCGGCATTTTTTATGAAGCCAATGCTTTCAGGCGCTCAATGATTGGCAGATGTTGCGTGCAGCGTTCTTCACAGGCTCCGCACAGAGTACAGGCTTTGGCCTGGTCAGCGGTTAATCCCCAGTGCATCCTAAAGCGATTCATGGCTGCGTCAGGTTCGCCATGGGTCAGGATCACCTGGTTGTAGACATCCATGAACTTGGGGATTGGAATATCGACCGGGCAGGGCAGGCAATAGCCACATCCGGTACAAAGTTGATCAAATTCTTTTTCGATATTTGGCGTTACCAGTTGCAGGTAATCCTGATTTTCAGGAGTGAAATTATCCAAGGCGGCAACGGCCTGATCCACTTCATCCAGTGTGGCAAAACCGACCAGCGCCGTGGTGATATCCGGGTGAGACAGGTTAAAGCGTAAGGCAGCGCTGACCACGCTATCAGACTCATCAGTTTTCAGGAAACTGAAGCGTTCCGGATTTTGCGGAATCAGCCCTCCTCCAAGCGGATTCATGGTAACGACTCCAATTCCCTGCCTCCCTGCTTGTTCCACCGCAGCACGGCGGTACGGAAAATTCAACGCATTGTAGCCAAGCAGAACACCTTCAAACAGATTCTCCTTGAGAACCTTGGCCAGCCCCTCTCCCTCCATATGGGATGAGCAACACAGATGCCCGATCAGTCCCTCTTCTTTTGCTTTGAGGGCCGCTTCAATGGCGCCTTCCTGTTTACGGCTTTCCCAATCAGCTGGATTCATTAAATGCCAGACATAGAAAAAGTCGATCCGGTCAGTTTTCAAGCGTTCTAAACTGCGTTCCAGGCTTTTGCGGAAGTCGCTGCCCTTTGCCCGCCCCGATTTACTTGAGAGATAAAAGCTCTCCCGTGGCAGTTGTGACAGCGCATGGCCAAAAATATCTTCACTGCGGTCGGCACAATAGACCGGTGCGGTATCAAAATAATTAATACCCTGACTGTGTGCGTGGAGAAGTAACTCAGCGCTGCCATCAAGGTCCTGATGATTGGGAAAGCGCATTCCCCCGAAACTGATCAATGAAATATCTTTGCCGGTTTTGCCAAAAGTTCTGTAGAGCATCTGCTACTCCTAAGCGGAATAGATATTTTGGGTTGTATGGTAAAGCGAGAAAATAACCTGCTAGCTTGACTGCTTTTCAGCAGGTGGAGCGTCTGAACTGAGCAGAATAGCCAGCCAGCGGGTCGAGTCATTCACTTCGAGGGCAATTTTTACGATCATGGTCAATGGTACTGAAAGTAACATGCCGACCGGGCCTAATATCCAGCCCCAGAAGACCAGGGAAAGAAAGACAACCAGGGCTGACAGCCCAAGTTTCTGTCCCAGCAGGCGGGGTTCTACGACGTTACCCATAACCACATTGGTGATCAGGTAGAGAGCTGCAACGACGAGCGAGTAAAGTGGTCCCAACTGAATGACCGCCAGCAGGATCGCCGGTACCGCAGCAATGATTGAACCGATGTTCGGAACATAGTTGAGCAGAAAGGCGATCATGCCCCAAAGCAGAGCATAATCGAGACCAAGAAGCAACAATCCAATGGATACAATGACGCCGGTAGCAAGGCTTACCAGGGTTTTAATCGCCAGGTACTGACGTACGCCGGTGGTGAATTTTTCAAACGAAGCCAGTGAGGAATCAGCGTCGGAAAATGCTGCACGGAGCTTATGCGGCATACCGGCAGCTTCCAGCAGAATGAAGATAACAGTCAGCAGGATGAGGAATGAATTTGTCAAAACTCCTCCTGCTGTTGCCAGCATGCTGGCTGCGGATTGCATGATGATACCGGGATCAAAATGCTCCAGCAGGACCTGCTTTGAAAGTCTGACCCCCAGGCTCTCCAGCCAGTCGAATAAAATCAATGTCTGGCTGCGGAGTTTTTCCTGATAGAGGGGGAGTTGGTTGGTAAAGTCATTGACCGAGGTTCCGACCAGGGTCAGAACCACCATTCCGCCACACATGACGAAACTGATGACCAGCAACAAGGCTACGGG
>JAPHSA010000126.1 GCA_026193235.1 Deltaproteobacteria bacterium
AGGTCGGTAGTGATGCTTTCTTCCATGACATATTCTTTGCCATCAAAGATCTGGGTTGGCTTGTTTTCCGCCAATATGGTGCCAAAACCGGTGCGGGTGAAAAAGGCTGGAATCCCGGCTCCGCCAGCGCGGAGTTTTTCTGCCAGAGTTCCTTGCGGGGTCAGTTCCAGCTCCAGTTCACCGCTGAGGAATTGACGTTCAAAAAGGGCATTCTCTCCGACGTAGGAGGAAATCATTTTCTTGATCTGGCGGGTTTGTAGCAGCCAGCCCAAGCCAAAGTCATCAACCCCGGCATTGTTACTGACAACAGTTAACCCTTTAGCTCCGCTGTCGCGCAGGGCCTTAATCAGGTTTTCTGGGATGCCGCAAAGGCCAAAGCCGCCGGCAGCAATCGTAATATCATCTTGTGTCAGGCCTTCCAGGGCCTTGGCAGGGTCGGTATAGATCGGCTTCATTATCTAATCTCCTAGGTATAAATTGATTTAAACAAGCTCAAAAATTGCGGCAACGGCTTCACCGCCACCAATACATAATGTTGCCAGTCCGTATTTTTCGTTCCGCACTTTCATTTCGCGCAGCAGGGTTGCGACCAGGCGGGCTCCGCTGGATCCAACGGGGTGGCCTATGGAGACGGCTCCACCATTAACGTTGACTTTGTTCGGATCCAGACCGAGCTCTTTAATGGCAACCAAGGGAACCGCTGAGAAGGCTTCATTGATTTCGAACAGGCCGATGTCGCTTAGTTGGAGCTTGGCCTTGGCGCAGCACTTACGAATGGCATCAACTGGAGCTTCGGCGAACAGGTCTGGGTGGCTGCTGTTAGTTGCGCTGGCCACCAGACGGGCTATCGGCTTCAGGCCGTATTGGGCAACTGCTTCTTCTCCGGCCAAAAGGGCAAGCCCGGCACCATCATTGATAGTTGACGCGTTGCCGGCGGTAATGGTTCCGCTTTTATTGAAGGCCGGGCGCAGGCCAGCGAGCTTGTCTATGCTGCCACGATAGGGTTCTTCATCCTCAGAAATCGTGATGTCGCCTTTACGTGTTTTTATGATCACCGGAACCAGCTCATCAGCAAAGGTTCCATCTTTCACCGCCGCCTGAGACAGTTCATATGAACGGGCTGCGTAGGCGTCTTGCTCCTCACGGGAGAGCCCATGGCCGGTCACCCAGTCCTCGGTTATTTCTCCCATATGCCGCTTCGAATAGGGATCCTGTAAGCCGTCGTAGATAACCAGATCGACCAGTTCGCCATTACCCAGGCGTTGACCGAAGCGTGCTTTTGGGAGGGAATAGGGCGCTTTCGACATGCTTTCCATGCCGCCGGCAATAACCACTTGGGAGTTGCCGAGCTGGATGGAGTCAGCAGCAAGCATGATGGCTTTTAGCCCACTGCCACAGACTTTGTTGATGGTCATGGCGTGAACCCTGTCCGGTAGTCCGGCCATGCGCATGGCTTGCCGTGCCGGAGCCTGAGCGGAACCACCCTGAAGAACCTGGCCGATGATAACTTCATCAATCTGTTCACCGGAAAGTTCCGTCTTTTGCATGAGGCTGGTGATAACCTGCGAGGCGAGTTCCGGGGCCGTTAGCTCTGCTAAGGTTCCACCAAAAGAGCCAAAGGGTGTTCGTAGTGCGGATACGACAAAGACATCTTTCATAAAAATAATCTCCTGAGAGTTCGTAAGTGGGATGTTGCTTCATTAGAGCAAGGATTGTTCCAGCTTATAAAATTGTTTTATTCTCGAAGACTTACGCGCAGCTGAAGCTGATGAGTAACCAAGGATTTGATTCAAATAATAATCAAAAAATTTCATATATTTTTAAGTATTTGATATAAAAGTATAATCATTTGATTCAATTATGAATCAAATGATTATACTTTATTCAGCCAGATTCTGACAAATAGCACATTAACAAGCAAAACAGGTATTTTATAAAACGCAAGTCGAAGGGCATTGTTTATTGTGATAATTTAAACCTAGTCTAGGCAACAGTTGCTTGAGTAAATAAAGCATTGTTTTCAGGATTGACATCTTTTAAGTGGTTATATAAGGTAACTGGTCAGACCAATTAATTACTTAAATATGAGGTCAAGCATGTCAGACAATCAACTCATTGATCGGTTTTCTGAGACAGCAATTAACGTTGGCGCTGAAGTTATAGCAGTGGATTCTGTTGCTCAGGCAGCGGAATTTATTGCTGAAAAAATTACCGGACCATTGCTGGTCCCTGCTTTTGCCTCCGGAAGCCGATTTAAACTGAAGGCGGTTTTGAAGAAGGCTGGAGTGGCAGTCATCGATAGTGACTTTCGCGCTGAGGCTGAACAGGCTGCGGCCGGGATCACCGGGGTCAATTTTGCGATAGCCGACACTGGGTCTTTGGTCCTGGAAAGTACTGCCGAAGATATCCGTTTGGCAACGACCCTGCCTCCCATACAGTTTGCCCTGCTCGATCCGGAAAAAATTGTTGCTGACGGTATGGAAGCCGTAGTCCCAATGCGTCAATTACATAAGCGGGATGAGCGAAATTATATTGCTTATATTACCGGCCCAAGTCGGACGGCCGATATCGAGCGGGTACTGACCATCGGTGTTCATGGACCAAAAGAATTGTTTATTTTTCTGGTTTCGGGTCTCTCCAACGATTTTCTGGAGATGTGAGGAGGAGATTGCGATGAACAAACAGCGCACCAAAGACTATCGGAAACGGGTTGATAAAGCCCTGGCAACGCCCAAACTGCAGGATGCGCTGCATAAATTTGGTGATGCCTTTCTGCTCTCCCGGGAGAAGGCTTTTGCGGGTCATGATTTCGAAGATTTGCGCGGCAAGATTTCAGCAATGAAAACCCAGGTGCGAGAAAATCATGCCGAACTGTTGCAGCAGTTTATAGCTAATGCCGAGGCCGCTGGAACCATTATTTATCAGGCCAAAGATGCTGATGATGCTAATCGTTACATCGCCGAGTTGGCCAAAAAGAAAAACACAACACTGGCGGTGAAAAGTAAAAGCATGGTCAGCGAGGAAATTCACCTCAATAAGGCCTTGGAAAATGCCGGAATACGAGCATTAGAGACTGATCTGGGTGAATGGATCGTGCAGTTGGCCGGACAGCAGCCCAGTCATATGGTAATGCCGGCGATCCACATGTTCAAGGAAGAAGTTGCTGAACTTTTTAGCAAAGAAACCGGTAAGCAGGAGCCGGCAGATATTGAGCATCTGGTTGAAGTTGCTCGCGAACAGTTACGTCAGAGTTATTTTGAGGCTGAAATCGGCATCACCGGGGCCAACGTGGCCATAGCCGAAACCGGCGGTATTGCCCTGGTTACTAACGAGGGGAATGCCCGGCTTGCATCCACGCTGCCGAAGGTCCATGTCGCTCTGATCGGGATTGAAAAACTGGTTCCGACGCTGGAAGACGCGGCACGCATTGTCCAGGTACTGCCGAAAAATGCGACCGGCCAATTGTTGACTTCTTATGTGACCTGGATCCGCGGAGCAGTTCCCTGTGCTGATGAAGAGAAAGAGCTGCATTTTGTCCTGCTCGACAACGGGCGCAGCTCTCTCGCGGAATCACCCCAATGTCAGGATGCCCTTAATTGCATCCGCTGTGGTGCCTGCGCCAATGTCTGTCCTGTTTACCAGACCGTTGGCGGGCATGTTTTCGGCCATGTTTATATCGGGGCTATCGGGATTATTCTGACCGCTTTTTATCATGGGCTGGATAATGCGGCCGAACTGGTGCGGGCTTGCATCGGTTGCCGCTCGTGCGTTTCTGTCTGCCCCAGCAATATTGATCTGGAAGAAATTATCCTGCATCTGCGCGAAACCGTTGGCGATGAGGAAGGTATCGGCGCCGGAAAGACCCTGGTTTTCCGCAAAGTGATGCAGAATCGTAAACTTTTCCATGCCATGATCAAGGCTGCCAGTCTGTTGCAGAAGCCGGTCACACGCGGCGAACGGACAATCCGCCATCTACCGTTGTTTTTCTCGCCACTCACCGAATGGCGGACGCTGCCCGCCGTCGCCAATACGGCTCTCCGGGATGCTTTCAACAGCAAACCACAGAAAGTTGACAAACCGCGCTATCGAGTGGCTCTTTTCGGGGGGTGCGCCAACGATTTTCTCTATCCCGAACTAGGTCTGGATCTGGTTGAGGTGATGAATGCGTTGGATGTCGAAGTCTTTTACCCGAAGGAACAGAACTGTTGTGGCATCCCGGCAATTTACTCCGGCGAAAAGGAAACCGCTGTTGAGTTAGCCAAGCAGAATATTAATGCCATGTTGGCCGGAAATCCTGATTATGTTCTCACCACCTGCCCAACCTGTGCCATGGCATTGAAGCATAATTTTGTAGAGTATCTCAAAGATAATCCGGCCTGGGCCGAGCGGGCTGAAAAATTGTCAAGCATTACTATTGATGCTGCCAGCTTTGTCCTTAATGAATTGGACGGTGCAGATATGTTTGCCGATCTGGCGAATAAAGAAAAAATTACCTATCACGATTCCTGTCACCTGAAGCGCGGTGTTGGTGTCTGGCAGGAACCGCGCCAGTTAATCGAGAAATCTGGTCATGAGCTGGTTGAAATGGCTCATGCCGATCGCTGCTGCGGCTTTGGAGGTTCCTATTCGTTGACCAGCCACCCAGATATCTCGAAAAAAATTCTTCAGGATAAGGTTGCTGATATCGCGGCTTCCGGGGCAACCTGTGTCGCCATGGATTGTCCCGGCTGCATGATGCAGATCCGTGGTGGTCTTGAAAAAGCAGAAACCCCGGTGCGCGCCCAACATACGGTCGAACTGCTTGCTGAAGCTCTGAGAAATAAACAGGTCTCATAAAAATAGAGTTTTCCCACGTGTGAACCTACTCTCTCCACGTGATTTGCCCCGTCAGGACCTCCTCCTTGGCGGGGTCTTTTTTTTTGCATATCGGGCCAGGTTGAGAATGCTTGCCACATATCTAAAAACGATTTAAAACTAACCTTGGTTATTTGACCGTTTAATCGAGAAAATCATTGTTGTGATTCGAACGAAAACAAGCTCAGCAGGGTTTTGGGCGTGATAGAAAAGGCTTGATGTATGGAAACTGTGCACATTGTTTGTCCCCACTGTCTGGCGGTCAACCGCCTGCCCCAACAACGTTTGGATGCTCATCCGAAGTGCGGAAAATGCGCGAAAGCGTTGTTTACCGGTCAACCGGTTGAATTGACCCGCAGTTCTTATCAGCAGCACCTGCTGAAAAACGACATTCCATTGTTGATAGACTGTTGGGCGCCCTGGTGCGGACCCTGTAAGATGATGGGGCCGGCGTTCGCAGAAGCGGCTAAACAGCTGGAGCCAGGGCTGCGGCTGGCTAAAATCAACACCGAAATAGAGCAGCAGCTGGGCGCACAGCTGAATGTCCGTTCGATTCCAACTTTGATTTTATTGCACCGAGGTCAAGAGCGGGCACGCCAGTCCGGGGCGATGAATAGCGCTGGAATTATCCAGTGGGTCAAGAGCCAATCGGGCTAAGGCCCTGTTCTCAGGGTTCCTATTTGCATGAATCTTCAAGCTGAAAAAAAAGGTGTGGTAGGCAGTTTACCGGCAACTTTGCGCAAGACCGGGAGGATGCTTTTACGGATGCTGCCGAACATCCTGGCCGTTGTTCTGTTGTCGGGATTTATTCTGGAATTTGTGCCGCTCAATCGGATGTCAGAATTTCTGGGCGGCGGTTTTTTTGCTGATGGGCTGGTCGGGGCAGGAATCGGCTCTATCTCGATCGGTAATCCTTTGATCAGTTATATCCTGGGCGGGGAGATGCTGGATCAGGGCATCAGTTTGATGGCAGTTACTGCTCTGTTGGTCAGTTGGGTTACCGTGGGAAGCATTCAGCTGCCGGCAGAAATGCAAACTTTTGGCCTTCGGTTCGCGCTGCTACGCAATGGCATATCCTTTGTTTTTGCTCTGATTATTGCTTTGCTGGTTCTGCTCAGCATGCAAGTTCTGGTGGGTAGAGGCTGATGGAAAACCCTGCCGTAAAACAACAAGTAAACACAAGAAAAGAATCTTCCTCCGGCGCTTACATTTTTTTGTTGATCGTTGCCGGTCTCTATATCGGTGCCTTCCTCCTTGCTCCCGAGCGGGCAACCAGTGCACTGCAATTCAGTGTGCAGATGCTGAAAAAGTTGTTGCCGATTCTGGCTGTTGTCTGCTGTTTCATGTTTATAAATAATCTGCTGGTCAAACCAAGTTGGGTCAAAAGCCATGTTGGGCAGGACTCAGGACTGAAAGGTCAGGCCATAGCGGTGGTCGGCGGCATTCTTTCAATGGGGCCGATTTACGTCTGGTATGAAATTTTAAAGGAATTAAAAAATAAAGGGATGCGGACCAGTCTGATCGCTTCTTTTCTCTACGCCCGCAGTGTCAAGCCTCAACTTCTGCCGTTGATGGTCCATTATTTCGGCTGGGTTTATGTATTGGTGCTGATCTTCTATCTGATTATTTTTTCTGTGCTGAATGGCTGGCTGACAGAGCGTTTTTTGGGTCGTCCTGTTCCGAAGTCATAGTTAACAGCCGCGTATAGGCCGCGGCTGTTAACTATCCAAAGCTGCTGTGATTTTTTCTAAGGTTCTATCTTCGTACCTAAAACCTTCAGGAATTTAGCAATCCATTCCGGATGGGCCGGCCAGGCCGGTGCCGTTACCAGGTTGCCATCAATATGAGCATCACTGAAGGTTTCATTGTTAGCCATCCAGGTGCCGCCGGCCTGTTCAACGTCGGGCCCAACCGCTGGGTAGGCTGAGCAGGATTTGCCTGCTAGCACCCCTGCCGCAGCAAGAATCTGCGGGCCATGGCAAATCGCCGCGACTGGCCTGTTGTCGCGGAAAAATTCTCGCGTCAACTCAAGGACTCTCGGATTGAGACGCAGATACTCAGGAGCACGGCCACCGGGAATAATCAGCGCGTCATAGTTCGCAGAGTCGATAGCATCGAAATCTGCGTTGATATGAAAATTGTGGCCGACCTTTTCGGTATAGGTTTGGTCCCCTTCAAAGTCGTGGATGGCAGTTTTGACTGTGTCTCCCGATTTTTTCCCGGGGCAGACAGTATCAACCTGATGGCCGGCCATGATCAGCATCTGGTAAGGAACCATTGCTTCGTAGTCTTCGACAAAATCGCCAACAAGCATCAATATCTTTTTTTGCGCCATTGTAACCCCCATTTCTAGTTTGAGATGACTTACAGCTACTGTAACTGAAGGTTTAATTATAAATGCAGATATGGTGTTGTCAAAATCAGCTGGGAATAACGTAAAATAGAATGGCAAAAAAATGAAAGCAGCTCCCCGCCAGGACAAATAGATGCCAGATGGCGTGGTTGTATGGCAGTTTTTTCCAGGCGTAAAACACCACTCCGACCGTGTAGGCCAGCCCGCCAAGGAGTAAGAGTTCCAGTCCCCCCCTTTCCAATACTGAAAGCATCGGCTTGATGGCGATGACAATGATCCAGCCCATCAACAGGTAGAGTGCTGTCGAAAGACCATGAATCTTGCTAAAGACCGCTGTTTTTAAAATGATGCCGATCAGAGCAATGCCCCAGACTGCACCGAACAAAGACCAGCCCCAGGGACCACGCAGATTGACCAGCATGAATGGTGTGTAGGTTCCGGCAATCAGCAGGTAGATGGCCGAGTGATCAATGGTGCGCAGAATTTTTTTGGTCTTTTCCAGCGGAATACTGTGATAAAGGGCCGATGCCAGGTAGGAAAAAACCAGGGCGCTACCAAATATGCTGCAGCTGACTATATGCCAGGCATCACCACGTAAACTGGCAAAGCCGACCAGAACCGCTAAACCACCAATTGACAACAGTGCACCAATGCCGTGGGTGATACTGTTCGCAACTTCTTCAGCGCAACTGTATTTTGCAACTTGTACTTGTTCTGTCATGATGGTTGCTCCTGAAAAAAGAATAAAACGATAAATCAAAGGAACATTAACATGAACGTAAAGGAGAGATGACGGCCGAAAGTCGGTTTTACGAAACTATTACGCTGAGGGGTGCATGATGAGTCTGAATTTAATCAAACTTATCTTCAACATTCTGTTCTTTGACGATAAGCCTGAGCGAGTCCGCCGGCAGATGTTTCCCGATAGAGCGATGGCAGGGCATGGCCGGTTTCCTTCATCACCGCGGTAATTTCATCAAAGGTAATCTTGTGCTCTCCGCCGGAAAGCAGGGCAAAGTGACAGCAGCTTATTGCCCGTGATGCTGCATGGGCATTGCGTTCAATGCAGGGAATCTGAACCAGCCCGTTAACCGGGTCACAGGTCAGTCCCAGGTGGTGTTCAAGACCCATTTCTGCGGCATATTCAATCTGATTAACCGTGCCACCATGAAGTTGAGTTGCCGCCGCAGCTGCCATGGCGCAAGCTGTGCCGATCTCACCCTGACAACCAACTTCGGCACCGGAAATTGAAGCGTTGTGCTTAACCAGGTTGCCGATCAGTCCCGCAGTTGCCAAGGCCCGCAAAATGTCTTCGTGGCCGCATCCCAGGGTTTCTTGAAGGTAGCGCAACACCGCAGGCAGTACGCCACTGGCACCGCAGGTGGGTGCGGTAACGATGATGCCGCCGGCAGCATTTTCTTCAGAAACAGCCAGCGCGTAGGCCCAGATGCGGGAATTGTTCTTCAGGTGAGGTCCATACAGGCTGGCTTTGCGATAGAAACTGTGGGCTTTACGCCCTAGACCCAGGCCACCTGGTAAAACCCCAACATGTTCCAGCCCCTGATTGATGGCCGTGGACATGACATCCCAAACCTCAGCGAGATGATCGGGGAAATTCATATCTTCGCAATTAAAGACATATTCCCAGAATGCTTCGCCAGTTTTTTTGGCCTGAGAAAGGATGCTCGCCATACTTTTTAAACCGTAAATCGAAGGATATTCGGTTTTATTTTCACTGTCCTGTAAAGCGCCACCGCCGACACTGTAGACATCCCAAGTATTCGTGGTTGCTCCTGATGCGGACAGCGCTTCGAAGCGCATCCCGTTAGGGTGCAAAGGGAGTTGTTCTTCAGGGACCCAGAGCAGTTCCATTTTGTGCGCCTGGAAAACGTTGAAGAGGGCTTTGTCGGTCAGATGGCCACGACCTGTTGCCGCCAGGCTCGCGAACAGGGTTACTCGATAGCTGGCTGCGTTGGGATGTTTTTTGAGAAAGGTCAGCGCTGCTTGACGTGGTGCCATGGTATGACTGCTTGATGGCCCTGTGCCGATGCGGTAAAGATGGCGGATAGATTCCATTGCTAAGCCCCTTGCTAAATTCCGTGCTGTCTATGTTCTGTGTCAGTAACATGCCGCTAAATTACGAGAAAGGCAACCGGGATCATATCTTACCCTTAATTCTCTCATTGAAATTATTTTTTTATACAGCTTAAAAATCATAAGTATTTGATTTTTAGGTGCAAAATATTATCATTAGTGAAAAGACAAATAAATTACCAAAAAAGTCATATTTTGTATTGACAATGTTGACTCGGACGGTTATAAATAAGCCATCAACGTTTTGTTGTGGCAGGCGAAACGCTGATAGTCAAAGTAAATATCTTTCGAGAAACCTCTCAAAGTGATTGCCCCGTGACCCCCCTCCTGGTCACGGGGCCTTTTTTTGTATACACTACCCTGTTTTCCACTTTCCACTTATCACTTTTTTTTATTCTTGGTTGAATGATGGCAGCGCAACGCAATTACTACGCATTCCTCTGGCACGCGACTTTTCTAGCTCTCACTGTTGCCTTCACTGAAATCAATACGGTCTTGCCTTCTCTGGTTGTCAATGCTGGAGGTGGGACAGTAGCAATCGGCCTGTTGACAGCTATCATGGTTGGGACACCGATTATTGGGCAGTTGTTGTTTGCCAGTTACCTGCATCTTCAACCGCGCAAGCGCGGTTTTCTGCTGTTAGGGATTGGCCTACGGGTTGTTGCTCTGGCGGCTGTTGCAGGGGTATTGCTGGTCGCTGAAATATTCTCTCCGCAAACATTGATCGTCTTGGTTTTTGCGTTGATGTTTGTTTTTTCTATCTCAGGAACTTTCGCTGGAGTTTCCTATACCG
>JAPHSA010000178.1 GCA_026193235.1 Deltaproteobacteria bacterium
GAATGTTTTTTCCAGTTTTTCCCGCTCTGCCACGGGTAAAGATTCTATACTGTCGTAAGTTTTATAGAGCTCAAAGAGCTTGTGTGCACGGATTGCAAACATTGTCCCGCGCTTGACCACCTGAACCTTAACCCCCAATTCAAACATATCGCCGGAGGGTGCCATGGTGATGTCGGCTTGCCGGGTATTTGCGAGCATTGTTCTGACTTCATCACAGGTTCCTGACTCGATGCAGGCCTGGTTGACAGTTCCGGTGACCAGGTAAGCCGCCCCCATAGAAAAAGCAGCGACCGCTGATGCTGGCGTGGCGATACCGCCCCCGAGGCCAACCCTGAGCTTGTCCGCATAGGCATATTGCTTTTGAAATTGCTCTTTTTCCGCTGCGATCGTTGGAAACAACGCTAAAGCTGGACGATTATCGGTATGCCCGCCAGAATCAGCTTCGACGGTGACATCTTGAGCGACCGGAATTTCAGCAGCCATAGCAGCCTGTTCCTTGGTTAAATCACCAGACTGAACAAGTTGCTGCAAAAACTTTTCTGGCGGTGGCGCGAAAAATCGAGCGGCGACTTCTTCCCGTGAAATCTTAGCAATAATTCGATTCGGCGCAATGACAACACCAGCTTTATTGCGATATATGCCGTCAGTGCGATAACGAATGACCGGTAAGGTCAAAGCGAGATAGGCCGATGCTTCAATCAGGCGAATTCCACGGCGCAAGTAGAGTTCAACCAAAGCCTTTTCCAGCTCAGGCTCCGAGGGGCTATGGATCAGATTAAAACCGAATGGAAACCCCTCAGGCTCCTGTTGACATTGATCAATTGCAGCTTCAACGGCACTAAGCCCAAGCCCGGCCGAACCGAAAAAACCGAGCATCCCTTCGTGACCGAAGGCTTTGACCATAGCCACCGAACTGATACCCTTGGCCATGGAACCACCAACATAGGCATAGCGTAAGCCGTGGTCGCGGCAGAAGGACCTGTCTCCAAAACCTTCCAGCGCACAGGGCAGGACCATCCCTGACAACGATTCCGCGATCAGTCCATTACCCCCTGTGAGGGTGGATTGTAATTTTTTTCTACCATTATGATTGAGCAGAAACAAAGGCTGTGACAGGCAGCGCAAGCCCTTCAATATCTCCGGGTTCGCAGAAACATCTGTCTCCACAGAGGTCTCTCCCGCTGGCATAGAACACAGGGCATTTAAAGCTGTCACTTTCAAGTCATAACTCCTAAAGAGATTTGAGTGCCGATTGGATGTCATCGACAATTTTCTTCGGCGTCGAGGCTCCTGCTGTGAGGCCTATTTTACGATGTTTGCGAAGCTCATCAAGAGGCAATTCGTCAACCGTTTCCACGTGAACCGCCTTTGTTCCATGAGATTCAATAACCTGAGCGAGCCGCCTGGTATTGCTGCTGTTATAGCCACCGGCCACGATAAAGAAATCTACTTCTTCAGCGAGCGCAATCGCTTCCCCTTGACGCTTTTGCGTTGCATCACAAATTGTGTGAAGAACCGTCAGATCAAGATCTTTTCTGCCAGTTAAATAACGACTGATTTTATCGAAGACGGTTTTGTCTTGTGTTGTCTGTGCCGCCAGACAATATTTCAGCGTCGGGTCGAGATGCTTTTTTTGACAGGTCTCAAGGGAATCAAAAACGACAGTTTCACCGGCTGCGTAGCTGAGCAAGCACTTGACCTCAGGGTGAGATTCTTCACCGAATAGAAGCAAGGTACGCCCAACAGACGTATTTTTATCGATCAAAAAACAGGCATCTTTCACTTTTGGGCAGGTGGCATCAATGACGTAAATTCCGCGTTCAGTTAATGCTGATTGGACCTGGCGGGTAATACCATGCGCGCGGATAACCACAATTGAGCCTGGCGGGATCTCTTCAGGAGACTCAGCCGTAAGCACACCCTTACCCGAATATTCTTTGACAACCTGGGGATTGTGAATAATCGACCCGAGGATATAGATCTTACCGGGAAGCTCTTTTTTCTCGATAATTTCATCGAGTTTTCGTAGCGCCAGGCTGACTCCCATGCAGAAACCAGCACTTTTTGCGCGGATGAAGTCCATCTTATGAATGCCCCTGTCAGGCGCAGCTAACTTTTACTAATTTAATCGGTTAGCCAGCTACAGATTGTCTATTCAACAAACTGTATATTTTGTCACTAAACAACAGTCTAAGGCAAGGAATTTAGGCTATTTTTTCAGTCATTTTAGGGACAAGCCGCAGAAAAATAAAAAAGCGACCAGATCCTATGATCTGGTCGCTGGATTTTATGGAGCGGGAAACGAGATTCGAACTCGCGACGTCAACCTTGGCAAGGTTGCACTCTACCACTGAGTTATTCCCGCTCATATAGCTCGCCATGACGAGCGGATGTATGTATAGCAAAACAGATTATCGAGTGTCAATAAAAAATTATCTTTTTCTCTTCAAACAAAAATCTTTAAAAATCAACAGGTTGCTTATTTCGCAAAGACCTTAAAGAACTTCAAAAAATAATCGGCTCCCGACCATACCGTCAGGAAGAGTGAAATGTAAAAAATGAAAAGCCCGGCGTTATGGAGCGAGGGATAAAGAAAGTCGAACTCAATACCAAAAAACCAATGATAGCGATAATGTAACAGCAAACCGACAATCGCAACCATCTGGAAGATCGTTTTATATTTCCCCAAGTCACTGGCCGCAATCACAATCCCCTCAGTGGACGCAATCGAACGGATGCCAGAAACGATCAGTTCACGAGCCAGAATGACAAAGACCGCCCAGGCGGGGACACGATCGAGCGGGATCAACATGATCAGCGCTGCCATAACGATCAGCTTGTCCGCCAATGGGTCAAGAAACTTCCCTAAAACAGTAACAACGCCCCACTTGCGTGCCAGATAGCCGTCCAGCCAATCAGTCATCGCGGCTGCAGTAAAAATAACAGCTGCCCATAAGCAGTTCTGTCGAGATTCAAACAGCAACAGGATGACCACAAGAGGAACGGCCGCAATCCGTGAAAGGGTCAATATGTTCGGCAGGTTCAGAAGCTGTGACTTGGCAGCCATTAGAAAGTATCCTTAGAGCGACGATAGAAATCGATATAGTGTTTTACACGTTTAACATAATTTTGTGTTTCTTCATATGGGGGAATTCCACCATATTTCCGCACCGCATTCGGTCCAGCGTTGTAGGCAGCCAGGGCATGATCCAGATTGAGTTCAAAAGAATCCAGCATCTGGCGCAAGTAGAAGGATCCCCCATAGATAGAATCGGAAGGATCAAAGGGGTTCTTGACGCCTATCTCCCGCGCTGTGTCCGGCATTAACTGCATCAACCCCTGGGCTCCCTTGGTGGAAACAACCCGGGGATTGAAATCACTTTCAACCTTGATCACCGCTTTGATCAGTGCCTGATCCAGCTGGAATTTCTGCGCAAAGTGGTTGATCAATGTCTCCAGCCGATATTGCTCGCCTTCCCCGCGGTAAAAACGATACTTATTATCGGTCGGAACATTGGTAAAGTGAACTTTTCCGGACGCATCGACATAACGATAGATGCCAGCCAGCGCCAGGGGCACCAATACAACCGAGAGGAATAAGAAAATTATTGAAATATTGAGGATTTTGCTAATCATGAGTATTTTATAACGATTGATTTTTAGCCTGTCAAGGAAACAATGCCGGTGCCTATTGCTTGACAAGCTGAATAACGAAAACGATAATGCCGCACAGCTGAACTCTAGACAGGAAAGTCACTATGAAAATAACAACAGATTTTCTCGTTATCGGAACTGGAATTGCTGGTCTGACCTATGCCTTGAAAGTTGCCGATCAGGGAACTGTGTCACTGGTGACAAAACGCGATATTGATGTTTCTGCGACCCAATTAGCACAGGGTGGAATCGCGACCGTCTTCTCTGCCGAGGACAGCTTTGCTGAGCACGCGGAAGATACCATCGTCGCCGGTGCCTACCTTTCTGACCCTGAAGTTGTCGATCTTGTTGTCGCAGCTGGCCCGCAGGCCGTGCGTGATCTGATCGACTGGGGCGTCCAGTTCAGTCGTAAAGAGGATGACCAATACGATCTGACCCGGGAAGGCGGCCACAGTCATCGCCGCATTCTTCACGCCAAGGATGCCACCGGCAAAGAGATAGAACGTGCCCTGGTGGAAGCCGCTTCAAAACATCCCAACATTACCCTGTATCAGCATCATATTGCCGTTGACCTGATTACTGAGGCGAAAGCCAGGCAGCAACCCCTGGAAAAAAATCGTTGCCTGGGAGCTTATATCCTCGACAAGAATAATAATGAAGTGACTGCCTTTGGCGCTCGGTTTACCGTTCTGGCAACCGGCGGTGCGGGCAAGGTTTATCTCTACACCTGTAATCCTGATATCGCGACCGGTGACGGGGTTGCTATTGGCTGGCGCGCCGGGGCTGATGTCGCCAATATGGAATTCATGCAGTTCCATCCCACCACCCTGTATCATCCTCATGCCAAATCGTTCCTCATCTCTGAGGCGGTGCGGGGTGAAGGTGCCATTCTGCGGCGGGCCGACGGTTATGCCTTTATGCCGGACTACCACCCGCTGGAAGACCTCGCGCCACGGGACATTGTCGCCAGAGCGATTGACAGTGAAATGAAAAAGTACGGTGATGACAGCGTTTTTCTCGATATCACCCATAAAGATCCCGCGTTTATTAAAGACCATTTTCCGATGATCTATGAAACCTGTCTCGGATTCGGCATTGACATGACCAGAGAACCGATTCCGGTCGTCCCGGCAACCCACTATCTGTGTGGCGGCTTGCGTGCTGATAAAGACGGGGAAACCAACATTCAAAACCTGTTCGCCATCGGGGAAGTTGCCTGCACCGGCCTCCACGGAGCAAATCGCCTGGCGAGTAACAGCTTGCTTGAAGGCGTTGTTTTTGCAAAACGCGCTGCTGAAATTTCATTGTCGCGGCTCGACGAAGAACTGCCTCCGACTCCGGCGATTGTTCCCTGGGATTGCGGCAATGCGACTGACAGTGACGAAGAAGTCATTGTCGCGCACAACTGGGATGAAATCCGCCGTTGCATGTGGAATTACGTCGGCATCGTCCGCTCTGACAAGCGCTTAAAGCGGGCAATGAACCGCATTGACATGATTCAAAAAGAAATCGATGAATATTACTGGAATTTTCACCTGACCTCAGATTTGATTGAATTACGCAATATCACCACAGTGGCCAAACTGATTGTCCAGAGCGCATTGTCACGCCACGAAAGTCGCGGACTCCATTACACCATCGATTACCCGGAAAAGGATGATGCCCAATTTCTCCATGATACGATAATTCCGGGCGCGAAATACCAACCACCGGACACTCAACAATGAGGACGCATTGTGGATATTGACGCCTTCAGGACAAAAATCAATCAGCTGGATGATGAACTGTTGCGGATTTTCAATGAGCGGGCAGCATTGGCTCTCGAAATTGGAGCGGTTAAAAAACAGCTGGATTTGCCGATCTATGACCCTAAGCGGGAAAAACTGATTTTCCAGCGGATGCAGGAGAAAAATCAGGGGCCGCTGGATAATTCGGCCATCATTCGTCTCTTTGAACGGGTGATTGACGAGAGCCGCAGTCTGGAACGGACCCACGCGAAAGGAGCCCGCTAAATGCTGGTTATCATGAAAAGAAAAGCAACGGAAACTGACATGGAGCGGGTCAAAGAGTTTCTCGTCGATCAGGATTGTGATTTTCACCAATCGACCGGGACAGACAGGATTATCCTGGGTGTCGTAGGTGATACCAGCAGGATTGATTGTGAGCAGTTAAAACAGATATCCGGCGTCCTGGATGTTTATCCCATCCCCCATGAAGACACAGAACAGATCACGTAAAAAACTGACTGATCTGCTCTTCTTCACTCAGCACTGACAATTCAAGAATCCGACTTTGTAGCGGTTCTGGGTCAAAATTGAACGCCCCTTCCGGGCAATTTCGCACACATTGCAAACAACGGATACATTCGGAACGGATCTCGGGATAAGGCCGTAAATCAATGCATCCCATTGGGCAACCCTGTGCACAGGTTCCACATTGGGTACAGAGTGTCTGGTCAATCTTTAATGGCGGCAGAGCACGCTTGACCAGTGCCAGACTTTTTGCTGCAGAGGATTGTTGCATTTCTTCCGGCAGGTAGTTCAGTAAACTGCGCTCAAGCGCTGCAGGAGGCTGATCCATCAGCTTTTTCTCTACAGCTACAACCAGTGACCGGAGTTGCTGCAGTTCATCTGCGGAAGGATGCCCCGCAGCAAGCGGTTTTGGTGCGCACCAGGTTGATGAGTGGAGTGCGAGAATCTTTGCTGCAGCAAGAGGGGTGAAGTTTCTTTGTCCGAGCAGCTCGGCCATCTCTGGCAGCGTCAGGCCACTGGTCACACCGCCATAGGTTGCGAAGGGGATAGAAAATCCATGACAACCGTCTGGCAGATTGCGGATAAAATCTTCAACAATCGGTAACGCATGGTCACAATAGACCGGGGAACCGATCCACAGACAGCAGGTAGCGGGCCAGGCGGCATAAACAGCAGCTCGGCTGCCCGCCTGAATCAGCGAGGAAAGATCAAAAAGTTCCACAGTCTGATTCAGGGCCTTAAGTTGATCGGCGATTGTTTCAGCTGCCAGCCTTGTGGTTCCGGCAGGAGAAAGATAAACAATACGATGGGGCAAAGGCCGTTGTTCCATGACTGACCTAACCAACAACTTCAGACTTGGTAAAAACAGCCCGCAGAATCTGCCCAGCACCTTCGATGGCCGCGCGAGCGCCCTCCTCACGATCCACCAGAGTGATAATGCCTGCAACCTCCAAACCTTCTTCCTGGGCCCGTTCAACAGCGGTCATGGAAGAGCCACCGGTCGTGGTCACATCTTCAACAATGACAACCCTTGAGCCTGGTGGTAAATTCTTGCGCCCCTCAAGCCATTGCCCGGTACCGTGACCTTTCGGCTCTTTGCGGATAATAAACGCATGCACATGCTGACCATCCAGTTGCGCTGCAATCGAGGTTGCCGTCGCAATCGGATCGGCACCCAGGGTCAGTCCGCCAACACCATGAATTGGTCCCTGGAAATGTTTGACTTCCTCCCAGAAAGCCTGGCCAACGAGCAACCCGCCGCGGGCATGCAGCGCGGTCTGCTTACCATCGAAATAAAAATTACTTTTGCGACCCGAAGCCAAAGTGACTTCACGTTCTTCGTAGGATAACTCACGAATAATCTCTTTTAGTTCCGCTTTGTCAGTCATCAATAACTCCTTGATTCAAGATGAAATATCTAATGTTAAATGTCTGTTATATATCAAAAAAGACCAAGCTGATTATCGTCCTTCAAACGCGGAAACTTGACCGGGTATTGACCACTGAAGCAGGCATCACAAAAATCAATTTTATGATCACCGAATTGCGCCAACGCCGCATGCAGCCCCTCGAGTTGCAGATAGCACAAAGAGTCGGCAGTAATGTAGCGGGTAATTTCTTCAATACTGTGGGAGGCTGAAATCAATTCTTTGCGAGAAGGTGTATCGATCCCGTAAAAACAGGGATAGCTGGTTGGTGGACTGGAAATCCGCACATGGATTTCTTTCGCCCCGGCATTGCGAATCATTTTGACAATTTTTCGCGAGGTTGTCCCGCGAACAATAGAGTCGTCAACCACGACAACACGTTTTCCTACAATCAGGTCACTGACCGGATTCAACTTGAGCTTAACGCCGAAATGGCGGATTGACTGTTGCGGTTCAATAAAGGTTCGGCCGACATAATGATTGCGGATCAGTCCCAGTTCAAAAGGTAACCCCGATTCCTCTGCATAGCCCATGGCCGCGGGCATGCCGGAATCTGGCACGGCGATCACCATGTCGGCATCGACCGGATATTGTCGGGCTAATTGCCGGCCAAATTCTTTGCGAACGGGATAAACCATGCGATTGAAAATACGGCTATCAGGCCGGGCAAAATAAATATATTCAAAGATACAGGGGGTGTTGCGGGATTCTTGGTTAAAGGGGAAATAAGATTTCATCCCATTTTTATCCACAACAATCATCTCTCCCGGCTCGATTTCACGAATATATTCCGCTTCAATCAGGTCAAAGGCACAGGATTCGGAGGCAACAACAAAAGCGCCGTCCAGCTTTCCAAGACTCAGCGGGCGGAAGCCATTGGGATCACGTACGGCGATCATGCGGGTCTCGGTAAGAAAGGCGAGACTGTAGGCACCCTTGACCTGTTTAAGTGATTCACAGACCCGTTCAACGAGAGAGTCCGACTGGGCTCGAGCAATCAGGTGAATGATGGTTTCGGTATCGGCGGTGGTAGAAAAAATCGAACCGCTTTTCTCCAGTTGGTTGCGCAGTTCTTGCGCATTGACGAGATTTCCATTGTGGGCAACGGCAATGCTGCCACGCGAGTAATCAACCATAATCGGTTGACAGTTTTTCATGTCATTGCCGCCGGCGGTCGAGTAGCGGACGTGGCCAATAGCAGAGGGGCCGGGCAGGCGCTCAAAGATACCATCATGTTTAAAGACGTCCGCGACCAGTCCCATGCCCAGATGCGCCTTAAGCTGCATGCCATCCGAGGCGACAATACCGCAACTTTCTTGTCCCCGGTGCTGCAGTGCGTAGAGACCAAGATAGGTGAGATTGGCAGCTTCAGGGTGGCCAAAAATCCCAAAAACACCACATTCTTCATGCAGTTTGTCAAACATATGAGCTTGTGACTCCTTATCAGGATGATCAGAGCAGTTCGTTCGCAATAAACTGGACCGCATTGCGGTAAAGGTGCAAACCCATCCCCTCTTCCGGAAGCTCTTCACGCGTCCAGCGGGGATGATGAGTGCGATGAATAAAGGCTTCAGGATGAGGCATCAAGCCAAACAGGCGTCCACTGGGATCACAGATCCCGGCAACGCAGCCTTGACTCCCGTTGGGATTGTCTGGATAGACCATGGTCGGGTTTAAATGAGCATCGGCGTATTTGAGGACCGTCAGATGCGCATCTTCAAATAATTGTAAAGTTGCCGGCTGATCGGTCATGAACTTCCCTTCCCCGTGACGCACAGGGAGATACAGGCGGTCAAGCCCGCTGGTATAAATGCAAGGCGAATCAGGATCCACCTTCAGCCAGGTCCAGCGATCTTCAAAACGCCCACGTTCGTTAAAAGTTAATGTACAATTTTGTTTAAAATCACCGCCAACAGCCGGCAGGAGCCCCATTTTGACCATCAACTGAAAACCATTACACACACCCATAACCAGTCGGCCTGCGGCAATAAACTGTTTCAGCTGTTCTGCCAGAGAAGCTTGTCCTGCGGCGACCTGTGCATACATCAGGCGATTTGCACCCGCTTTGGCACTGCCCAGGTCATCGCCGTCAAGGAACCCCCCGGCCAGATTCAGAAATTGATAATCAGATAATTTGACCCGCCCCAACAACAGTTCCGAAATATGGACAATATCGGCCTGAGCACCCGCCAAACGACAGGCATGGGCGACTTCACGTTCGCAGTTGGTGCCGTTGCCGGCAATCACAATAGCCTTGACAGTTTTCGCCATGATCACATCTCCCGCAAGGGTGCCTGCCAGGCTTCTTTGAGCTCAGCGTTATCGAGGCGGATGAGGGGATGTTGCTGCCCTCTGGCGATCAGCAGTTGTGGCTGTTCCGTCACCTGACCGATTAAGCGACAACTCTGAGCGCTGAAAAGCGCTTCAAAAGCCTGCTGATGTTGCGGCTGAACCGTCACCAGCATGCGGCTCTGCGATTCAGAAAACAGCAGCTTATCGTCACGCAGTGGTTGATCCACCTCCACCGCATCCAGATCAATCTTCAGTCCGTAGCCCCCGGCAAAGGCCGATTCGGCAAGGGCAACCCCCAGGCCACCATCTGAAAGATCATGACAGGAGGCGATTAAGCCCAGCTGTTGCGCTTGATTGAGCGTGCGGTAGCGCGCTAAAGCGATTGC
>JAPHSA010000246.1 GCA_026193235.1 Deltaproteobacteria bacterium
ATTTCAAGGTCTGCCCCAGCAGGGCACCAACTTCTTCGCTGGCCTGAGCAATGGTTGAATTAAAAACCACATCAATCAGTTTCTTTGCATCGGCAAAGGCCGGTTTTGCTGGAACGGGAGCTGCTGCGTTTGTGGTTTCAGAAGTGGGTTCTTCACGGGCTTCTGCCCCAGCTTCCACAGCAGGGGTGGCCGCTGAAGGGGGTGGTTCTTCGCTGTGTTCCGGTTCTGATGGGGACGTTTTTTCTTCAGCTGATTCAGTTGGAATTTCTTCCAGTTCGAAAACCGCGGCAGGGACAACAAATTCCAACGGGCCAAGGTCCCTGTCGCCGACACTCATTGTGCAGCTGGCAACATAATAGTGACCCGGAGCGAAAGGTTCATCGCTGTCAATATCAATTTTTGTCGGGACCAGATCTTCGACTGTTTTCTTTATGAAGCGGACGGATTTGGGATATTTGTCGACAAAAGCCTGGGTAAAAACCCCGGCGATAATATTGGCAATTTCGCCGAATGCGTCACTCAACTCACCGTCGAGCTTACCATTCTGGGCATGCTCCTCGATCATGTCTTCCGGGAGCATGATCAGCGTCCCGCCAAGAACAGCTGCAGATGACAGACGGGCGAGCAGATAGCAATGACCGTCCCGTTCGCCGCTGACAGCCATTCTTGTCAGGGCGCTGTTTTCGCGGCCCAGATCGCTGAAGAGGTCTTCTTTAGAGGTGAGATTAAGTTGAATGTCAGAACAGGTCAGATCCTGTCCCAGCAGGGCACCTATTTCGCCCGCCAGGTTTTCAAGTCCTGACTTACAGACAACATCAACTAAAGCCCGCTGATCCAAAACAACCTCTTAATAAATAGATGTGAACGAGCCAGGCTAGTTGAGATTATATTTTATCTCGACAAAAAACTGCCCTGCTCAATACCGAAGGGGATGACAACGCGACGACTGCGTTTCGGAGAAGAAACAGTGTAGGACTTCCCCGTGATCGCAGTTGGAATTGCCAATTCTAATTTTAATTTTTTCCTGGCCGAACTTTTCATTTACGCCTCCGGCAACCATATTGGCGATTTCCCCGAGGGCATCTTTAACATCAGCATTAATCTCATCCAGCTCTATGCCGAGCATGGATCCGGCACGCGTCAAACCGACAGCTTCAGGGCAGTGGATTGCAAGCATGGCGGAAAATCATCCGTCAGCCAATCATTGCTGATATATGACAGCCGAGCGCCTGTTGCCCTTCTTCCAGGGGCATTGCGGATGAACCCCCCACGAAAATCATGGTGATATATATCTCTTCGGTTGAATCTGTAATTTTTTTAGCGAATTCCACTGGGGTTCCTTAGAAATAACGAAAGAGAGAGCAGATAGATTTATTTCTCCTGGCGCATTTGCAATTCAACCATGAAATTGTGACTGCCAACGCTGAATGGCACTGTTACCGTTTCAGCGTTGGCGAGGCAATCGACGGAGTACCCTTCTCCATGAATCACGGAAGGTAGGGACAGCTGGATGTCGCTGCCGCTTGGATCAAGAACTGACTTCAGGCTACCGCCAAGCATATTGGCTAGTTCTCCCACTGCATCACGAACGTCTTCATCGATTTCTTCGACATCCATCCCGAGAAATGCAGTAGTGACTGTCAGAGCTGTCTGTGCAGGAAGGTGGATTGCGAGCAACCCCTTGGTGCTTCCGGCCAGACCGATGATCCCGGAAATACTGTTGACCAGAAGCTCACACTCGCGCTGATATGGTTTTCCCGGAGCCGCGTCGAGCATAATCATGCTGGAGAAAATTTCTTGTGTCGCTTCGACGATATGTTGGGCGTATCCCACAAAACCCTCCTTCAAAACCGGATGTGCGAACCAGGCAAGCAACCGGCAAAGAGTTAAAATGATGAATGATCAAGAAAACTTTTAGAGTAAGGCTCCAAGAGTTTCATTAATCAGTTCCGGAGTGAAAGGTTTTTTGATGGCGCCTTTGGCTCCGTAAGATTTTGCTTCATCAATAATATCGGCACCGGTTTCAGTTGAAATCATTACGACCGGAATGTCTTTGATGGCATCATCTTCTGATTTGGCTTTAAGAAATTCGAGGCCGGTCATATTTGGCATGTTGATATCACTTAAGACCACATCAACCTTGTTTGCCCCAAGGACGGCTAAAGCTTCCTGTCCGTCGCCAGCTTCTAAAATGGTATCAAAATCGATTCCGGCCTGACGTAAAGCCCGAGAAACGATCTTACGCATGGTGTTGGAATCGTCGACAATCAAAACAGTTTTGCCCATTATCTTGCTCCTTTGTTTGTAAGTAGCTGTATTTATAAGCTTGTTTAAGGATGAATGAAGTATCCTAGTCCTCTTTAAATGCCACAAAAGCGGCACCATTGACAAAAATCTGGAGAGCATCCTCATCACTGGTCATCAGTTTCCAGACGATTGTATCGCGGTCAACTTCGGGCAGTTCTCCCTCGCCAAGTTCCGGGAGCCCGAGCTGATATTCCTGGTCAGCGTTTAACAGGTTGGTCATGAACAGCCCGGTAATAGTGTTGAGCAGTTCCTTGAGGATGTCATTCGTCTGAGCCGCTGTGATCTCCTCTTCATCTATGGCAAAGATATTCCCCGTCAGTTTTTTCAACAGCTGTTTGGACATCGCCAGGCGAACCTCACCTTGAACCGGATCATGAATCAGCATGCTGGTCCAGGAAATCTCCTCCACGGGGATTTCGTAGGCCTGGTCAAAATGTTCCATGGCCTCCATGAACGCCATGTTTTCCAAGGTCTGGCTGGTGGCTTTGATCATGGCCGGGTAGAGGGGGTTATGTACAAGCATACAAATTCTCCTTGCGGTTGATTAATCTTCAATAAAATCAGCGAGAGCATCCATCAACATCGGTGGTGATACCGGTTTGTTAAGGACCCGATGGGCTCCCAGTTCTAACAACTGTGCTTCTTTAACAGGGTTCCCGGCACTGGTGATGACAACGACCGGTAAATTACAGAGCTTGGGGCTGGATTTGACCCATTTGAGTAGCGTTTCCCCGTCCATAACCGGCATGTTCAGGTC
>JAPHSA010000160.1 GCA_026193235.1 Deltaproteobacteria bacterium
ATCACCACCTGGGTGTTGGTGGCATCGTGAACGGTGGTGATCACTCCATGCTCAATACCAATTTTTTCGTGCAGAACCTTAACCACCGGGGCCAGGCAGTTGGTGGTGCAACTGGCGGCAGTCAGCAATTTGTGTTCGGCGGGGTCGTAGAGATGGTCATTGACCCCCATAACGATATTTAGTGCACCCGCTTTGACCGGAGCGGCAACTATCACTTTCTTCACACCACGATCATAGTAAGGCTGTAACAGTTCGGTGGTGCGAAACTTACCAGAGGATTCAATAACGATATCAACATCCAACTCGTTCCAAGGCACATCGCCTAGATTTTTATGTTCGCTGAAGCTGATGTTATTCCCTTCCAGTGAGAGTGAATTTTTATCGTTTTCGATCTGCACATCCCAGTGACCATGCACAGAATCAAATTCGAGAAGATGTGCAGCACAGTGCGCGCCCCCTTTAATTTCGTTGATGTGGACAATGTCAAACTCCGGCCAGGTCCAGGCAGCACGCAGTGCTAATCGGCCCATTCGACCGAAACCATTAATTCCAACACGAATACTCATTGCCTTACCCTTTCAATTGAGAGCTTTCCAGATGTTTTGATATGTAATTCAAACTTATTACTTATACGTTGAACCTAATCGTATATCCACATGAGCAGATGTCTCCCTAACAAAAAAAATCAAACGCAGCGGGTTCCTTTTTTCTCTGTGAAATATTGTTTCGGCACTACTGAATCTTCTTCAGTTTGTTCCTGCTTTAGTTAATTGAGAGCATAAGCTCTTCCCAGGCAGTCCCTCCAGGATCGTAAGTTTTTCTTCTAAGCGATAATACACCATCCAAACACCTTCACGTCGATCGAAAATGAGGTTTGCATTGCGCAAATAAGCGAGATGGCGTCAAACGGTGGATTGTGGCAACTGAAGAACCGCCATCAGGTCACGTACATATAGTTCTCCCTGATTCAGCAGAGAAAAGATACGCAAACGAGTTTCATCTGATAGCGCTTTGAATGTCATCGCGAGTTTTTTCATCGCTCAAGCCTATCTGCCTATGCGGATCTATGTAAACATCAGAAGCTCTAAAGACAATACTCCAGAATACCCTGGCAATAAGCACGTTCAACCAGGTCATTATCAAAATTTAAACGTTATGACTGGGTGCAATTCCGGGGACATATGACTTATTCTGGAGTCACCTGTTAAGCTATTGTCATAGTCATAATCAGACTTACCATAGCTTTAGAATCCCCTTGGACGTTCTGGAAGGATTTATGATGCTTTCTGCTAAAAACGGATTCGGACCCGAATATGCGTCCCCTGATGATTCGGCATTCATCCCAAAGTACCGGGCCGCATGCTTTTGTGGCAAGGTTCGATACGAGGTGAGCGCTGAACCTGTGGATGCGAAACTCTGTCACTGCAGAGCATGCCAGACACTGCATGGCGCTCCTATGCAATGGGCTGCCATCTTTCACAAACATCACGTTCGGTTCACTGCCGGCCTGGATCTGCTGCGTTTTTACAATAGCGAGCAAGGCATGAATGAGCGCATCTTGCCCTGCAAGGTCAGCTGTAACCAGTGTGGGACCCCGATTGCCGATGAAGGGCGCAGGATGTGGCTTGCTTTCCCCACACTGTTTGACTTTGGGCCAGGTACCGAGATGCCTGATTCATTCAAACCAACCTGCCATATTTTCTATGGCCAGCGGGCTGCTGACAGCTGTGACAATTTGCCCAAGTGGTCCGGACATAAGAACCATTCAGCCCGGCTATGATCTGAGCTTATTCATGCCTTGCGTCTCGCATGCAGTAAAAAGAGATAAACTTTGAATCACCACGAGGTGACTGGACACATCATGGTCTTAAAAGTAGTGACTTAAATCGCACTCCTCCCGAACCGCTTGGCATAGATTATCAGTGGCAACATCAGCACACAGGCGCAGAGATAAGGCAAAGTGGGATGGATCTGGTACATGCTGGTACCCACGAGCGGCCCCAGCACGAAGCCCCCCGCCGGGCAGGCGGAAATCAGGCCGCCGACCGCACCCTGTTCTTCGGGACCGACCGACAACGAAGCCCCAGCCGTAAATCCGGGCGAGACCATGCCCAGTCCTAACCCCAAAATCCCCAGGATGGCGATCAGCACCGCAATGCTTCCAGCAAGTGGCAGCAAAGCATAGCCGAGCATCAGCACCGGCAAACCAAGGTTCATCAGCCGGATCGGCTTCATCTTCAACCGGCTCACCAGGTAAGCCTGGGAAAAGAACGACATGACCGCCGAAACCATCATTCCCATGCCGATGGCCTGGGCCGTGGCTCTGCCGTCGAGGGCGAAGCGATCCTGAAAGTAGAATCCGATGGTCTGGCTCATCATCGAGAAGGCAAAGAAGGTAAGAAATCCGATCAGGATGTATGGAAAGTAGCGTTCATCAAACAACTTCAACTTCAGCTTTGTAGCAGTCCGGAAGGCTGTTCGTGGGGGTTCCTTCAAAACAACGGCGACCAGAATAGAGCTGAGCAGTGTGATGCCAGCGGCAATATACAGTGGCGCCAGCAGGCCGAAGACGGCGAACAACCCGCTCAGGGCCGGACCAAGGATCGCGCCCAGGGTCCTGGCCGCCCCCAGACGTCCCATCCCTGCGACCCGCTGTTCCGTGGTGGTGGTATCGGCGATGTAGGCCGAGGCGGCACTGGGAGCTGCCGACATGAGAGAGGCCATCAGCACCCGCGAGAAAATTGCCAACAGATACAGGGTCATCCCTGAAAGGAGTCCCTTGAGCCCGAAGAGAAATACCGAGGCAAACATAATGCAGCCGAAGGTATAACCAAACATGCCCAACAGCAGGACCGGCTTGCGGCCCCAACGATCACAGGTGCGCCCCCAGACCGGACTGGTCAAGGTGAATACAAGTGAAGAACAGGTAATGATCAGGCCGATCTGCACTTCTCCCAGACTGACTTCACGTCCCAGTGGCGCCAGTAGGGCAAAGGTCATCGACTGACCAATGCCGGTGGCGAGCACGCTGAACAGAACAAGCCGGGATGAAAGCTTGGACGCGAGAGTTGGGAGGCTGGTGGTGGAGGTCATAAGGTTGAACAGTAGACTATCGCTGATACGTATGCAATTCGATTTCTCAACCGGATTGGTCTTCAGCAATGCGTTAAAAACCTACTGGGGGGGGGCTGTTAACTCCACTGGCCACAAGATCTTGTGAGTAAGGTTTGTCTCAGAAATAGTGAGTTTATGTTCAACCATAGGGGTCTGGACCTTCACCACTTGATCCTCAGAATTTTTCAAGTCAACCTTTAAACCAGTCATGCCCCCAAATCAATGGACAAATTGCATTCCTGTCTCGGTTTTATGGGCCGGGTCTTTTGGGTCTTTCGGCGGTGCGAAAGTCGTCTTTTTTTCTGCCGTACGCTGCCGATCACGGAAAACTGCGGCATAATTAAATAAGCTCCACAATCGGTCCGCATCAATAGCTGAAAAGGAGGAGAATCATGCTGCCGGATATCCGCAACATTCTGTTTGCTGTCGGACTGGGCCAAGACACCAGTTACGTGCTTGAATACGCCCTGAGTCAGGCCCAGAA
>JAPHSA010000278.1 GCA_026193235.1 Deltaproteobacteria bacterium
CCGACTGAAACGCGTATCATGCCAGGAGAGACCCCCGCTGCAGTTTGCTGCTCAGGCGACAACTGTTGGTGCGTTGTCGATGCTGGGTGGATCACCAGGGTTTTAGCATCGCCGATATTGGCCAAGTGGCTGGCCAGCTTGACGCTGTTGATGAACTTTTCGCCAGCCTCAAGTCCCGACTTGATTTCAAAGCCGAGAATCGCACCCTGACCCTTGGGCAGATACTCCTTTGCCCTGTTATGATCGCGGTGGCTTGTCAGTCCTGGGTAATTGACCCAACTGACCAGTTCGTGTTGCTCAAGAAATGTGGCGACCTTGAGAGCGTTTTCACAGTGGCGTGGCATCCGTACGTGAAGGGTTTCAAGGCCTTGCAGGAACTGGAAAGCATTGAAAGGTGAGAGGCAAGGGCCCAAATCGCGCAACAGGGTGATACGCATTTTAAGGATGTAGGCCAGGTTGCCGAGAGCTTCGTGGTAAACCAGACCATGGTAGCTTGGATCCGGTGTTGTGTATTCGGGAAACCGTCCGCTCGACCAGTCGAAGTTGCCGCTATCGACCACAGCGCCGCCGATACTGGTTCCATGCCCACCGATGAATTTCGTCAGTGAATAGCAGACAATGTCGGCGCCATGTTCAATCGGCTTGAACAGCACCGGCGTGGCGACGGTGTTGTCGACAATCAGCGGCAGGCCGTTATTGTGGGCAATCTTGGCGATGGCTGCGAAGTCATCGACGTTGTTGCGTGGATTGCCGATCGTCTCCACAAAAACTGCTTTGGTCTTGTCGTCGATTGCTGCCGCAATGTTGGCTGGATCGGAGCTGTCAACAAATTTTACGCTGATGCCCATCCGCGCGAAGGTGTGGTTGAATAGATTGTAGGTGCCTCCGTAAAGAGAGTTGCTCGAAACGATATTGTCTCCACTCTTGGCGATATTCATAATCGCCAGACTGATCGCTGCCGAGCCAGAAGCCAGTGCCAGGGCTCCGACTCCTCCGTCTAGTTCTGCCAATCTTTTTTCGAGTACGTCGGTCGTCGGGTTCATCAGCCGGGTGTAGATATTTCCCATCTCTTTCAGGGAGAATAAATTTGCGGCATGTTCCGCAGAATCGAAAGTATAGGAACTGGTTTGATAGATCGGTACAGCCCGTGAGTTGGTGGTCGGGTCGGGAATCTGCCCGGCATGTAGGGCCAATGTGCCGTCCTGGTAGGGTTTATCGTCGGCCATCTTAATCTCCTGTTCTATGAAGTTATCTTAAGTAAATATTTAATAGTAAACTACTAAAGAACAGCTTAACCGTCAATAGCAATATGTCAAAGAAGTTTTATGTGGATTAAAATATAGAGCATCCCAGAACTGTCGCGAGCTCTCATAAATTTTGGTTATTCCTCAACTGAAGCAGCGCGTTACACGCCTCAGGTTTTCCCCTACGTCGATTCCGGATTCCATGTCCTCAGTCAACAACTTGAATCAGATCTCCAGGGCGTAAGATTCCTCCCTGCACTACTTTGGCAAATATCCCTTCTTTTGGCATGATACAGTCCCCGGCCTGATGATAAATGGCGCAACGGACGTGGCACTCTTTGCCGATCTGGGTCACTTCGAGCAGGCAGTTGCCGATCTGCAATTGGCTGCCGATCGGCAAACGGGGCAGATCAATGCCCGTTGTAGTCAGGTTTTCTGCAAAATCGCCCTTATCGACATCAAGCCCCAGGGCGCGCATTTTGTCGATACTTTCAGTGGCCAGCAGGCTGACCTGCCGATGCCAGTCACCGGCATGGGCGTCACCGACGATACCGTGGTTTGTGCGCAGTTCGACCCGTTCGGTCGGGGTTTTACGCTCGCCCTTGTTTTTACTGATACAGACCGCAACTATCTGTGTCCTCATATCGGCTTATTCTCCAATGTTTAGCGCGATGAAAGAGGCGATCACTGTCACCTGGGTGTCAGTTCGACCGCAGTTTTTGAATCAGACTTTGGACCAGACTCGGTCATCTCTCATGATAGAAAACTTTCCACGATCAGATCACAAAGACCAACGGCGTCATTGATGTCGTACACCGGAACATCCAGCTCCAGTGGACAGTCAGAGGCGACGGCGAACAGGCTCGGATCATACTCCTGGTCGCGGCAGAGCAAATTGTCGCTGCGTTCTCTGCGATACACTTCAATCTTCGGCATTTTACTGCGTTTGAATCCTTCCGTCAGAATGATATCAAGGTCACCGCAGAAGGCAGCGATGGTTTCCTCCAGCGGTGGTTCCTGATTCTGTGGGTTCTGCTTAACCATTGCCATCCTTGCGGGGGAGGTAATCAGCATGGTGTCAGCACCGGCCGCTGTCAATCGCCAGGAATCCTTACCCTGATGATCGATGTTGAAATTATGGGCATTATGCTTGACGGCTCCGACCCTGTAGCCGCGGCGTTTCAATTCGGCAATCAGCTTTTCCAGCAGGGTAGTTTTCCCGGTACCGCTTTTGGCAACAATGGAGACAGTCGGTGGGGTCATGAAAGCTTATCCTCAACGAGAGTGATTGCTGGCATTTGTGCTGATCAGAGTTAGCCTTCAGATTGCCTTGTTATCCTTGTTTTGACCCGCATCCGCCCATGCGGACAGCCTAATTTAAAAACTGCCAAAAGCAAAGCCAAATTCATTCTGATATGTAAAGATCATGAAGTGTATATACGCACTTTAGTAGGAAATAATATGCCATATTCTTGACATGAAGTGCCTGCTGATATATCACATCCAATATCATTAAGGTTCACGAGTCGTTTGTTTTTCAGAGAGCTTTTTACGATGCCGATCCCCGAAAGTTCCAGACCCATCAATCGTTTCAGTATGCGTGAGGAAGTGTATAGTACCCTGCTGGGTTGGATTATGGAGGGGGAACTCCGTCCCGGGGAAAAGCTTCTGGATAAGGATCTGGCGGAAAAAATGGGGGTCAGTCGCACCCCGGTCCGCGAGGCTTTACGTCGTCTCGAAGACAAGGAGCTGGTGGAATCTTCAGCCAATCGCTGGACCCGGGTCGCTGAAATTTCTCTTGAAGAGCCGGAGATGATTTATCCTATTCTGTGGACCCTGGAAGAACTTGCCGTGGCCCAGGCGCTGGAAAATCTGACCGTAGAAGATTTCCACAGAATGGAAACTGCCAATGCCGCTCTGGAAAAAGCCCTGATTGAGAGTGACCCAGTCAGCGCGTCACGTGCTGACAGCCAGTTCCATGATGTCTACATCGAACGCTCCCATAATCACTTTCTCATCGCTATTCTTCAGGATCTCAAAATCAGATATCGGCGCATTGAAGTTGCTTACTTTGAAGGCTCGGCCTGCGCCATGGATTCTGTCGCTGAGCACAAGCTGATTCTTGAAGCCTTTCGTTCTGGAGAGCTGCTACGGATTCAGTCGATGATCCGCACGAATTGGCAAAGCAGTCTGGGCCGCTTGAAAGATATTGAAAAGAGAGCTGAAATTGATCGGCTTTCAGAAATTTCCCTCCATCCACAGTCTTAACGGAGTCTTTATGTCGCTTGATTTTAAAAAAGTTGTTGAACGGGCAGAATTTTACCGACCGCAAATTTCGGCTTTCCTCAGAGATATGGTGGCAATTCCCAGTGAAAGTTGTGAAGAAGAAAAGGTGATTCAGCGCATCAAGCAGGAGATGGAAACGGTTGGTTTTGACCGGGTTGAGATTGATCCGATGGGCAATATCCTCGGCTACATCGGTCACGGGGAACACCTGATTGCCATGGATGCGCACATTGATACGGTCGGGATCGGCAACCCTGATAACTGGAAACATGATCCTTATACCGGCTACGAGGATGATGAAATTATTTTAGGCCGGGGTACCAGCGACCAGGAAGGTGGCATGGCGGCGATGGTCTATGCCGGGAAGATCATCAAAGATCTTGGCCTGGAGGGCGACTATACTCTGCTGGTCACCGGGACGGTTCAGGAAGAGGACTGCGACGGTCTTTGCTGGCAGTACATTATTGAAGAGAGCAACATCAGGCCGGAATTTGTCGTTTCAACCGAGCCGACTTCCCTGGGCGTTTATCGGGGCCAGCGCGGGCGCATGGAAATCCGGGTTGAGGTCGATGGTGTCAGCGCTCATGGCTCGGCTCCAGAACGTGGTGACAATGCTATTTTTAAGATGGCTCCTATCCTCACCGAGCTTCAGGAGCTGCATTTGCGCTTAAAAGACGATGCCTTTCTCGGCAAAGGATCGCTCACTGTTTCGGAGATTTTTTCGACCTCCCCATCGCGCTGTGCTGTTTCCGACAGCTGTGCGATCTCGATTGATCGTCGTCTGACCGATGGTGAAACCTGGGAGGGAGCGCTGGAAGAAATCCGTCAGTTGCCTGCAGTGCACAAGGCCGGTGGTAA
>JAPHSA010000140.1 GCA_026193235.1 Deltaproteobacteria bacterium
CTGTCTGGACGGCGGAATACCTGATGAGGCATATTGTCAGACTCAGACTTGGCTCAATTATACCTGACCCCTTTGAGCTACAATGATTTCATTTAATCGCGAAAGGATACCGATGTCATTTAACCATTTTGACAAGCAGGGCCACGCAGTTATGGTCGATGTGAGCGCGAAACAGCCGACACTACGGCTTGCCGTTGCCAGAGCGCGGGTCGTTCTAAAACCGGAAACCCTCACGGCCATTCTCGATCAGAAAATAGCCAAGGGAGATGTCCTTTCGGTAGCACGTTTGGCCGGAATCTCCGCGGCAAAAATGACGCCAAGTCTTATCCCCCTTTCTCATCCCCTGGCCATTCACATGGTTCATGTTGCCTTCGAGTCGGACATCAGCCAGGGTCTGCTGGAGATTAAAGCCACGGTCAAAGCCATGGAACGGACCGGCATGGAAATGGAGGCCATGGTGGCGGCTTCTGTGGCCGCGTTGACGGTGTACGATATGTGTAAAGGCGCTGACAAATCGATCGCCATTGAACATGTCTGTCTCCTCTATAAAGAGGGTGGGAAAAGTGGAACCTACACCCGCGCTGAAGACTAAAGAAAGGGCGTCAATGGACATTTCAAAAACCATCGCCGAGCTCAAACAGGATCCGGAATTTGCCAAGAATGTCGGCATGATATTGATCCACAACGGTGTCGTGCGCAGTTGGGCCCGAAGTGACCATGCGCCGGTCAGCCGGGTTGAAGTTGTCGCTGACGTAGAAAAGGTCGAGCAGATCCGCTGTGAGATTGAACAACGGGAAGGAATCTACAAAGTCGTGGCCAAAGCCTGTTCAGGGGTGTTGCTGCCCGGAGACGATCTGCTGTTCCTGATTGTTGCCGGAGACATCCGCGAAAACGTCAAGCCCGCCCTGGCTTTAATGCTCGATCGCATTAAGAGTGAGGCGGTCAGTAAAAATGAAGTTATTGCATGTCCCTAGCAATCATTTATCCGAATAAAGATGTCAGCCATTGGGTTACAGCGCTGCAGACTCAGGATCCTGCCTTAAAGATTGAGGTCTGGCCCGGGATTGAAGACCCTGATGATGTTCTGTTCGCTCTATGCTGGAATCACCCTGCCGGCGTTTTGCAAAAGTTTCCGAATTTGAAGTGTATTTCTTCCCTTGGGGCGGGGATCAATCACCTGTTGAACGATAGCACACGACCACTGGGTATCCCCCTGGTGCGGTTGGTCGATGAGGGTCTGAAACAGTCGATGGCTGAATATGTCATGTTGGGAGCCCTCGAGTATTTTCGCCGGTTTAAAGATTACCGCCTTCAGCAGGTAAAAACTGAATGGGCGGCACGGCAGATACCACATATTTCAGCGCCCGGGATCGGGATGATGGGTTGTGGTGAAATCGGCAGCTATGTCGCAGATAAACTCGCTGATTTCGGTTTCAGCGTTCATGGTTGGAGACGTACCCCGCAAGCAAATGAAAAAATCCGGGTCTATTCTGGAAAAGAAGAGTTGGAAACATTCCTCCGTCAGACAGATATCCTGGTCTGTCTACTTCCTTTGACTCCGGAGACAGAGAACATTCTCAATCTGCAGACGTTAAGTCAGCTACGACCCAACGCCTACCTGATCAATGTCGGCAGAGGCGCTCATCTCGTTGAAGCGGATCTGCTCTCGGCCCTCGAAAGTGGAGATCTGTCGGGCGCGTTGCTCGATGTTTTCAGAGAAGAGCCCCTGCCACAACAGCATCCTTTCTGGACGCATGATAAAATTTCCATCACCCCACATATCGCCAGTCAGACCAATCCTGAATCGGCAGCGGAACAGATAGTGGAAAATTATCAGCGTGCCCTTAACTCATCACCATTACTCAATCTCGTGGATGTGAAAAGTGGCTATTGAGACCTTCTGGCCAATAGATTGTGGTTCTGGGCTTTGGCTTTAAACCCTTGGTAAGCAAATCCTCAGATTAAGCCCGGGGCAGTTGTCTGACAGTTCGAGTTGACCATGATGCAGATTGACGATTGCCGCGACCAAACTCAGGCCCAGCCCATTTCCTGGTGATGATCGGCTCGTTTCAAGGCGGTAAAAGCGTTCGAACACCTGCTCATGTGCCGACACTGGAATGCCCGGACCACTGTCAGCGATGGAAACCTGCAGCAGGTCGGGTTGGTCGTTCACACTGAGTCGGATATGTCCCCCTGCCGGGGTATACTTAATCGCATTATCTAAGACATTGGCAAAAGCTTGGAAGAGCAGATCCCGATCACCGTGCAGTGGTCGTATCTGTTGCCTTTCTACTGAGATAGTCTGGTCTTTCCCTTCGCTCAAAGGCTCATAGAATTCGATGAGATCGTCCAGAAGAACAGCAATATCTACATTTTTGAAGCCGCTTCTGCGACTCCCCGACTCTACCTCGCTGATACGCAATAAAGCCTTAAAGGTGACCAGCAGCCCGTCAGCTTCGCTGATAGTCTGATCAAGAAGTTCCTCGTGACGATCAATTGTTATTTTATTTTCTCGGAGCATATCAAGGCGACGGCGCAAGCGGCTCAGGGGAGTCCTCAAGTCGTGAGCGATGTTATTGGTGACCTGTTTGACTCCCTGCATCAGGAGTTCTAGCTGGTCAAGCATCCGATTGAGGGTGGCTATCAACTTATCAAAATCATCATCTCCTCCGGAGCGCGGAATGCGTTGGGTCAGATCGCCGTCCATGATCCGGTGGCAGGTGTCATTGATTGTTTCTATTTTGTGCATCATCGTCCTGCTCATCATTATTCCACCAGCCAGGGCGAGCACAATCGTAATTATCAACCCCCAGAACAGTGCCTCGCGGATCAAGTTTTGAGTTTCCGCTAAATTGTGAACATCGCGACCAACCAAAAGATGGAAATGACCCTGCAACGGAAAAACTTTAGCCAGGGCTTTGCGTTGTTCTGCATGGGGTGATGCCCCATCAATATGAAACGATAACCAGCCCTGATCGGAGGGTTGTGCATCAGGCCATTTTTCGAGATTGCCGAGGATTGGATTGAAATTCATATCGGTAAGAAGGTAGAGAGAAGTTTCTGATGTCTGGCGGGACAAGCGTTCACTGATGAGGTTGCTCAGGCCTGACAGGCCCGAAAGATCATAGCGCTCAGCCAACCCAACGACTTCGGCTTCAATGGTTGCCTCGGTTTGACGGACCATATAACCAGCCGTAGACCAGTAGATGAAACCGAGTAATAACAGCACAGACAGGCTGAACAGTGCCATATAGATCAAGGCAAGGCGAAATGTTGAACTTTTACAGAGCTTAGTGATCTGCACGGAGGATATATCCGGCACCCCGGATAGTGTGCAGCAGGGGGCTGTCAAAATGTTTGTCGATCTTGCTGCGCAATCGACTGATATGGACGTCAATGACGTTAGTCTGGGGGTCAAAATTATAGTCCCAGACACTTTCCAGTAGCATGGTGCGGGTGACAACCTGCCCGCTATAGCGCATGAAGAACTCAAGTAATCGAAACTCACGCGGCTGCAAATCGATCGTTAATCCGTTTCGTTTGACTGTCCTCGAAAGCAGATCCATCTCCAGATTGTCGACCTTGAGGCTGGTCGTCTGTTCATTTGCGGTTGTGGTTCGGCGTACGAGGGCTTCGAGCCGTGCAAGTAATTCAGAAAAGGCGAAAGGTTTAATCAAGTAGTCATCGCCTCCAGCGCGCAGCCCTTCAA
>JAPHSA010000209.1 GCA_026193235.1 Deltaproteobacteria bacterium
ATATTAGGCAGTTCATTGCCCGGCATCACTCTAATAAACTTTTCATCCGCATAAAACTCACGATAGAGACTGATTAATTCATCTGTTGTTTTATCTTCCAGCAAATCAGCATAACAGGTCGAAAGAATCCCTCGATTGACCGGCAGTAAGTGGGGAGTGAAACTGATAGCAATCTGCGCACCTGCTAAAATCGAGAGCTCTTGCTCAATTTCCGGCATATGCCTGTGGTTGGCAACCCCGTAGGCCTTAAAACCCTCATTGACTTCGCAGAACAGGCTCCCCTGCTTAACACCACGACCAGCGCCGCTGGTTCCCGATTTACTGTCAATAATCAAGCGCTCGGCATTTATCAATTTATTTTTCAATAAAGGGGTCAAACCCAATATCACACTGGTTGGATAACAACCAGGATTGGCTACCAGTCGTGCTCCGCTTAACTGTTGACGGTATAATTCTGGCAGACCATAGACCGCTTTCTTTAATAATTCCGGACTGCTGTGTGTTTGATACCAGTGCTCATAGACAGACTGATCCTTTAAACGATAATCCGCCGATAGATCAACGACCCGGCAACCGGCCTGAAGAAAGGCTGGCACCACCTCCATTGCCGATTTATGTGGCAGCGCGGTAAAAACCAGATCAACACGCTTGGCAATCAAAGCAACATTCAGTGGCTCACAGACAAGACCACAAAAACCCTGCAATGATGGGAACACCTGGTCAATCGGCACACCCTCATGTTGTCGGGATGTGACGACACAAATTTCGACCTCCGGATGGCCGATCAGTATCCGTAATAACTCGACCCCCGTGTAACCACTTGCACCAACAACAGCAACTTTCAACATGGTAAACTCCGTGCTGGTAATACAACTTATTCAAGTTAGCACTAATCTATAGCCTAAAAAGAGCTCAATTACTTACAAAAAAAGGGAAACCCCGAAGGATTTCCCTTGTTTAATTTCCAGCAGAAAATAGCTGGTGATGCAATTAACGCTTGGAGAACTGGAAACTCCGACGGGCAGCAGCGCGGCCATATTTTTTACGTTCTTTGATACGGCTGTCGCGAGTAATGAAACCCGATTTTTTCAGAATTGCGCGCAATTCAGGATCAAACTCCAGCAAGGCTTTGGTAATCCCATGCTTGATCGCACCTGCTTGACCAGAAGCGCCTCCGCCAGACACATTAACGGAGATATCGAACTTGCCTATATTTTCAGTTAGTTCAAGCGGCTGACGGACAACCATTTTAGAGGTTTCACGGCCAAAGAAAACATCCAGAGGACGCTTATTGACAGTAATCTCACCAACGCCGGATTTCATCCAGACGCGGGCAATTGAGGTTTTTCTTTTGCCTGTTGCATAAAACTTCTGCTCAGCCATCTAGCTATCTCCCGTATTATAACTTTAATTCTTGAGGTTGCTGGGCGGCATGAGGATGTTCACCACCGGCATAAACCTTGAGTTTACGAAACATTTTACGACCTAGAGTGTTTTTTGGAAGCATTCCTTTAACCGCCGCCTGAACAAGCATTTCTGGCTTCTTTTCAAGCAGTTTTTCTGCACTGATCTCTTTAATCCCACCGGGATAACCGGTGTGATGATAGTATTTCTTGTCAGCCATCTTATTGCCAGTCAATCTGATTTTATCGGCATTAAGGACAATGACAAAGTCACCGGTATCAACACTCGGCGTATAAATAGCCTTATGTTTTCCACGCAAAATACGGGCGATTTCAGTCGACGCACGACCGAGGACAACATCCTCAAGATCGACAACAAACCAGTCTCTTTTAATGTCTTGCTCTTTAGCGACCTGGGTACTCATCGCAGTCCTCTCTAAACTTATATTTCTAAAGGGTTGTGGGGCTCACAAAGCGGTAAATCTATCCGACTCCCCCTGAGCTGTCAAGACAATTCTACGCACTTCCGTTGCTTTATATAGACTATATCACGACAATACAGACTCTCAGTAGATGACTTCCATCAGGCAGAGGCCATGTGCGGGTGCGGTCAATGCCGAAGCAACTGCAGCAGGTGCGGTTAAAAGCTTAGGAATATCGTCTCGCGGTCGTTTTCCGCGACCGACATCGACCAGAGTCCCAACCATCATGCGCACCATATTTCTTAAAAAACCACTGCCACAGACATCTATGTGAAGTAAAGAATTATCTTCGATAAAGTCAATGGAGAATATTTCCCGGACGGTTGTATTCGCGGAACAGCCGGAGGTGCGAAATGCAGCAAAATCATGTTTTCCTATATACGTTTCAGCAGCTTGTCGCATTTCATCCAGGCTCAGCTTGTGCTTCACCTGCCAGCTGGTCAGACGATCTACTGGAGAGCGAATGGAGTCTCGTAGAATGGTGTAGCGATAACGCTTGCTGCGAGCAGAAAAACGCGCATGAAACTGGTCGTCCACAACTTCGGCGTGGCGTACGGCGATAGTTTGCGGCAAAAACCGGTTAACACCTTCACACCAAGCGCTGTCGGGCAGATTTTTTTCTGTTACCAGGTGACAAACCATGCC
>JAPHSA010000252.1 GCA_026193235.1 Deltaproteobacteria bacterium
GCCCCGGCCTTCTGGATGCCTAAGAATGCGATGAGCCACTGAATGCAGTTGGAAATGTAAACCATGACCCGATCGCCCTTTTTAACACCCATGTCTACCAGAGAGCCGGCAAACCTCTCACTCAGGTCACGCAGGCGTGCATAGGAGAACTTCTCTCCCAGATAGACCACAGCAGCATTGTCCGGGTACTTTTCACTCATCCGGTCAAACCGGGTAAAGGTCAACTCCTTTTCCAATGCCTGCTCGTTATTGCTCATAGATTTTTTGACCCCTGAAATATTATCACCACTCACCCGCTCCCCTTCAACGTTGGGAGGAAGTTTTGATAAGGTAGAGGGAACTTAAGAAACCCCGAAATAGGCCGAGCGCACGTCCGGGTTGTTCAACACCTCATCCCGGGGCCCCTCCAATACTGCTGCCCCGTTTTCCAGGATAAAGGCATAATCCACGATCGGCAGGACCGGACGGGCATATTGCTCGGTCACGATTATGGAAATCCCTTTTTCGTCCCGGATCTCTTTTGTGGACCGGACCAGCATGGCCTGGATACGAGGGCTCAGGCCTAATAGCGGTTCATCCATAAGCAACAGCTTTGGCTGGGCCATGAGCGCACGTCCTACTGCCAGCATCTGCTGTTCTCCCCCGCTCAAGAACCCGCCCACTCTTTTCTGGAGTCTTTCAAGGGTAGGATACACATTGAACACATATTCCAAGGTATCTTTGGCCTGGGATGAAGTGGCTAAGTAGGCCCCTATTCGCAGATTCTCCATCACGCTACATTCGGGAAATATTCTCCTTCGCTCAGGGCAGAGTACAATCCCTTCCCTGGCCCGCTTACTCGGTTTAAGGTCCGTGATGTCCCTCCCCAAAAACCGGACCTGCCCTAAAACGGTAATCCTCTCGCCACCGGCCATGTCCTCCTTTTTCCTTATATCCTCCATGATACCCGAAATCGTATACATGAGTGTGGATTTGCCGGCGCTGTTGGCACCGAACACCCCAACGATCTGTTTGTCCTCACACTTGATACTGACATTATTGAGGGCCAGCATATTTTCATAGAAGACCATCAGGCCGGTAGCCTCAAGCATGGCTCATGTCCTCCTCAATCTCTTCAGCAGACCCAAAATATGCCTCTTTCACTTTCTCGTCGGCCATGACCTCTTCGGGGATCCCTTCAATCAGCTTTTCGCCGAAGTTCAATACCATAATCCTTCGGGCAACCCGGAAAAGCTCCCGCAACCGGTGTTCTATCATGACTAAGGCAATACCATCCATCTGCAGACGCTCTATCAGGGGCACCATGCTGGCGATCTCACTCATGCTTAACCCTGAAAAAACTTCGTCACAGAGTATAATCTCCGGTTTCAGGGCAAGGCACCGGGCAAGCTCTAAGCGTTTCAGGTAGCCGGTGGGCAGGGTGGAGGCCATTTTGTAGGGAACAAAGGAATCCCGTTCAAAACCGATCTCCTCTAAGATATCAATACCCACGGTATTCCGGTCCCCAAGTTTGCCGCCGCCCCTCCAGCCTCCCGTGCGTTTGGCACGGGGTGAATACAGTGGGATCACCAGGTTCTTATACGCCGGCAGGCTGTAATAAGGCCGCATGATCTGGAACGTCCGGGTTACCCCCATGTCCGCGATCTTGTGGGCCGGTTTGCCACTGATATCCTTCCCCCGGAAGAGGACCTTGCCCGAGGTCATCTTGATGAATGCCGTGATACAGTTGATCAGGGTTGTCTTGCCCGAACCGTTTGGGCCGATGATGCCTAAGATTTCCCCCTCATTCACATGGAAACTGACCCGGTTCAGGGCGAGGATTCCACCAAAGGTTTTTGTGACCTCTTTCACTTCCAGGATAGGTTGATCGCTCATACCTTAACCCACCTTTCAATCTGATGGTACTTGCGCTGGCCGTAAACCATGATCCCTTCACTGCGAAAAACAATGAATCCCACGAGTATCAGAGAATAAAAAACGATACGCAGGGTCCCGAACTCCCGCAACAACTCGGAAACCGGGACCAGTATAAGACAGCCCAAAACCGGTCCAACAAGGGTGCCGGCCCCGCCTATGACTGTGGCAGCAATGGGAAGAATAGAGAAATCCAGTGCGAAAAGGGACATGCCGGACCACATATATATGTGCACAATGCAGGCGCCGCCTAAACACCCCATGGCCGAAGAAATAAACACGGCCACGGCCTTGTAAAATGTGATGCTCATTCCCGAGGCCCTCACGGCCTGGTCATTATCCTTGACCGCGCGCAATACCAGGCCGAGATCCAGGTTAACCAGCCGTCTCACCCCGAATAGAAACAGAAGCACCATCAGGATAACAAAATACTGCTCGATCCAGCGATTGGGAAAGCTGTCTATACCCATGATCCCGTCCGTGCCCCCTAAAATATCCAGGGCCTCGATGACCCGGCGCATTGCCAGAGGATACATGAGACTCACAATAGCAAAATAGACACCGCGTAAGGGAAGACAGGGTAACAGGAGCAGGGTGCAGATACCAGCGCCTGCAATGGTTGCGATGGGGATTGCCAAAAGGGGTGGGAACCCGAAAGAAGTGTTCATTATGGCGGAAAGATACCCACCTACACCGATAAATAACGCACCGCCCAAGGAAACAAGGCCGACAAAGTGGGCTAATAGATCGAAACTCACGGCCAGCAGGGCATAGATGCAGACAATGGAAATGACCCTCTGCCAGTACATGCTTGGCATTACAAAAGGCAGTATCAGCAGCCCTACAATCAACACCATCCTGGGCATGGTCAGATAGCTCAGCTCCCGCCAGGACATCACGGCATACAGCCCATCCGTTCGGACCTTGATACCCCGGTCAATCCTTTCCTTGCGACGTTGCTCCATATTAAAGCCTTACACCCTTTCTTCCAATTCCTTTTGCCTACCAAAGAGCCCTGAAGGCCGCAGTATGAGGGTAAGAATAATAGCCAGCAGGGCCACAACCATCTGGAAATGGGACCCTAAATAGACCACGGTCAAGATCTGGGCAAATCCTATGAGAAAGGCAGCCAGTACTGCGCCCATCCAGCTTCCCAGTCCACCTACGATACAGACGGCAATGGCCTGGATCAAGACATCGTACCCTTTTTCCACCACAATATTTCC
>JAPHSA010000334.1 GCA_026193235.1 Deltaproteobacteria bacterium
AAGATGCTGTCCCAGATCTTCCCAGGCATCCAGTGAATAGCCGACCTGATACTCCTGAGCCGCTTTGCGGCCGTACCCGCGGATGCGCATATAATCACGCGCGGGCTCACCAGCAGGATGCTCCATCAACAATTTATGAAAATATTCTGCTGCAACTTCATTAACCTGGTAGAGCCGTTCCCGCTGTTGCTGAATCCGCTCTTCCTCTGGAGTTAATGTCCGTTCCTCCAGGTCAATACCGGCCCGCTCGGCCAACCGTCGAGCAGCATCAGGGAATGCCATTCCTTCTATCTTCATCAAGAAAGAAAAAACATCCCCACCGATACCGCAACCGAAACAGTGAAAAAATTGTCGCGCCGCATTAACACTGAAAGACGGTGACTTTTCTGAATGAAACGGGCACAAACCCGTATGGTTGGCACCAGACCGTTTTAAACTGACATACTGAGAAACCAGTTCGACAATATCTGTCCGCTCCCGAACTTCATTGATTTTGCTGTCCGAAATCTGTCCGGTCATTGTCCATTCAACTCGGCAATGGTGATACTCTCACCGCCCCGATCCACTGGAGCCGCATAAAATGCTGTGATTACCTTCTGCTCGGCCAGATATTCCCGCACCGCACGGCGCAAGATACCTTCTCCGGAGCCGTGAATAATTTCTACCTGGCTCAGGTCATGCAACAGCGCATCATCAATAAAGGGCCCGAGTTGAGCCAGGGCATCGTCAACCCTTTGCCCAATCAGTTTCAGTTGAGGGCTGATCTGACGCTCGCTCAGCTGTCGGGATATCTGCCCGCTCTGTTTTTGCCTGTCCGCGTAACGCCGCGGTTCATATTGTTCGAGAGCCCTGAGTGGCTGTCGCATTCTTTTTCCGCTCACCAATAGCTCAGCATGCTCACCGACGACGCGGACAACCTGGGCATCTACTCCCAAAGCAGCAATCCGCACAAGCTCACCCGGCTGCAATTGCACCGGTAGGGGCCCTGAGCGCTTGGTTTTCGGCTTAAAAGGCCGTAGCTGCTCACGGGCAGCCAGCAACAGGGCCTTATCTTCTACCGCCTGTTGCGGGCTCAGTGATCCGGGCCTGCCGCGCCGCAGTTTTTTCATTTGCACTTCAGTTGTACTGATCAATTCCTCGGCCTGACGTGTTGCCCGGCTCAAAATTTCACGTTTTTTTGCTTTGAGCTGTTGGAGCTGTTGCTTGCGTAGTTGCTGCGCAGACGCGGCATCAATCTGTGACTGCTTGACCTGGAGCAGCTGTTGCTCAAGCTCCTGCTGTTGCCGGTTTAATTGAGTCAAGAGTGCGCTATGGTCTTGTTCTTCCTGGCCCAGATACTGAATCGCCCGCTCAACCACTGCTTGTGGCAAGCCTAATCTGCGCGCAGTTGTCAAGGCGCTGCTTGCCCCGGGGATCCCGTATCTCAAACGGTACGTCGGAACCAGAGTTTCTGGATCAAATTCGACCGCAGCGTTCTCGATGCCGACCTGTCCATGGGCAAAATGCTTCAATTGTCCCAGATGGGTCGTCACCAGTGTTTTTGCTCCCTGCCGGCACAGTTGTTCCAGAACCGCCTGGATCAGCGCAGCACCCTCCGCCGGATCAGTGCCGCTCCCCGCCTCATCGAGAAGAACCAACGTTTTTTCATCCGCATGCGCCAGGATTTCGCGCATTTTTAATAGATGTCCGGAAAAAGTCGATAAACTTTGTGCAATACTCTGTTCGTCGCCAATATCAACGTGCAGCTGCGCAAACAGATGAATCCGACTGTCAGGAGCGCAGGGAACATGCAGCCCTGACCTCAGCATGAGCAGTAGCAAGCCCAAGGTTTTCAGGGCTACTGATTTGCCTCCGGTATTCGGACCACTGACGACGAGCGCCTTACAGTCCTGTGGCAACAACAGATCAACAGCTACCGCGGCATCGAGATCAAAGCGGCCATCATGCTCAAGCAACAATGGATGCTTAGCCTGTTTCAGCTCGATGATAGATTCAACAACCAGTTCCGGCCGACAGCCACGATAAGCGCGTGAGAGTCGTGCAGCAGCAAAGCGCAGATCTATTTGCGCCACCAGTTTCTGGTTATTGAGTAAAATATCCGTGTCACGCCGAACAAAGTCTGACAGCTGCAGTAAAATCCGCCGCTCTTCCCGTTGCTCTTCGCGCAAAAACTGCTGCAGCCGATTATTGTCGTCGAGAACTTTAGTCGGTTCCAGGTAAAGAGTCTGCCCGCTGGACGACTCATCTTGAACAAAACCTTTGACCTGCCCACGGCAATCACTTTTTAGCGGCACGACATAACGTCCGTTACGCATTGTGATCAACCGTTCCTGAAAATACTTGCCATATTGCTCACTGGTGAGCAATTGGTCCAGCTGTTGCTTGATGCGGCTGCGGAGCTGTCGGAGCTGGTAACGCAGATCGCCCAATGCAAACGAAGCAGTATCGAGCAACTCACCACGGGAACCAATCGCATCCTGCAGCTGGCGCTGTAGTCCACTCAGAGAGATAATTTCAGCAGCTGTCCGGGACAGGCTGGTTTTCTCTCCCAGCGTCCGGAACCAGCGTCGACATTCCTCAATCGTCCGCAACGATTGAGAAATTTTCAGCAGATCCTCAACCGCAATCAGACTTCCTTCAGCCTGAGCCAGAGTCAAAATCTCGCTGAGGTTCCAGCAGCCTCCGAGTGTTGGAGCCTGTCCATCACTGAGAAACGCAACCGCTTCGTCAACTGCGGTTAATACAGCTTCAATTTCGGCCTGATCGACCAATGGCAGCAGTTTTTCTGCCTGCAGACACCCCGGTTCTGACTGGGTTTGTCCCGCCAGAAGGTTTCTCAGTCGGGGATATTCCAGCACTTTTAGTGCCGCCTCGTTGCAAATCATCGTCTGCTCAACGGCCAATCAGCCCACGGCTGCCGGAAAAAATTGACTCGCCAAGGATAACAAAAGGTTGCGCCAGCTGCGATCGGCTCATCATCCCCTTAACCGCTTTTGGCGCAACGGATGAGTTGAGAGCCAGAAGAATGGTCGACAGGATAACAACGCCCTGAATGATCCCAAAAATCGCGCCAGCCAAACGATTAAAACCACCAAGGAACACAATCTTTACAAAGCGGTGAAGGACAAAACCAATCACAGCAAAAAGGACAACAATAAGCAAAAAAATCGCTAGAAAAGATCCCCAGACACAGAGCTGTGGCGGCAAATCAAAAGAATCCTGCAACAATTGGGCGAGCGGCAGATGAAAAGTAAAAGCGAAAACCCCTCCCAGCACCAGGCCGAGCAGCGAGCAAACCTCTTTTAACAATCCCCTAAACACTCCTTTCAAGAGAAAGAAACCGAGGATCACCAATATGGAGATATCAACCAGTCCCAAATTTATTCCTTAAGCGATCAGCATCAGGACAGTTGTTCACGCACGATCTGGCTCACAATTTTTCCTTCAGCAGATCCCTTGGTCTTGGCCATAACCTGCGGCATCACCTTACCGAGATCCCTCGCCGATGTCGCTCCCACATCAGCAATCACCTGAGATACAACTTCACGGATTTCAGCCTCACTCAACTGCGTTGGAAGATACTGCTGTAGAACGGCCAGCTCGGCCTCTTCCTTGACTGCCAGTTCGGGCCGAGCATTGTCACTATACATCTGCGCCGCTTCACGACGTTGCTTGACCTGAGTTCCGATGACCCCAATGATGCCATCATCGTCAAGCTCAGCCCGTTGCTCAATCTCTTTATTTTTGATCGCACTGCGCAGCTGGCGGATAGTGCTGAGGCGATCGACTTGCTTCGCCTTCATGGCCTCTTTCATATCCTGCATGAGTTGTTCTTTGAGATTCATAGACACCCCCTTAAGGGCAAGACATTTTAAACACAAAGAGGGTGCCCAGAAAATTCCGGCACCCATAGTTATATAGTTGATCCAGATAACGTTGTCGAGAATCTGGTTAAGATCATTTTTTAAGGATTGGAGAGTATAGGTATTTCGCTATAATAACGCAAGAGTTTCTTATCCTTCCAACTGCTTTTTAAACCGAGCTATTGCTATCATGAAATTGACAGTTCAAGGATCGACGATAAGCTAATGGTATGGATAGATACGGTCGCTACATCATCATTGTATTGTTCCTGCTCGGTCCAGCTTTTATGCACAATGGATACACTTCAGGGACAACCGTTCGCCAGTTGGACGTAGCCTCGTCCATCAATCCGGTCACCGCTACGTTTATTACTGAGCAGATCGCTCTCGCCAACAGCAACAATGATCCCGCCATTCTGATTAGGCTGGACACTCCGGGAGGCCTGGACACTGCAATGCGTGACATCATTCAGGCCGAACTGAACTCAAACATTCCTGTCATTGTTTTTGTTGCTCCCCAGGGGGCACGGGCCGCATCGGCCGGAGCGCTGATTACCCTGGCGGCAGACTTTGCTGCCATGTCCCCAGGAACCAATATTGGTGCGGCTCATCCGGTGGCTATCGGGCAGGGCAACCAGCCGGACAGCACAATGATGGGAAAGATAGAAAACGATGCCGCAGCCTACGCCCGCAGTCTAGCGCAGAAACGGGGCCGCAATGCCGATTGGGCGGAAGAAGCGGTCCGTGAAAGTGTCTCGATTTCAGCAGAGGAGGCGCTGAATCTCAGTGTCATTGATCTGATTGCTGACAATACGAAAATGCTACTTGAACAGCTGGACGGCTTTAAATATATCCGCGATGGCAAAGTGCTGGTTTTTAATGCTTCAGGACTGACCCTGGAGCAGATTGACATGCACTGGCGTCAGAAAATTCTCAACGCTCTCAGCAATCCCAACATTGCCTATCTCTTGATGATGCTCGGCATTATCGGCATCTTCTTCGAAATTTCCCAACCCGGGGTCATCCTTCCGGGAGCGATCGGTGCCATTGCCATTCTGCTGGCACTTTTTGCCTTTTCATCACTGCCAGTGAATTATGTTGGTGTTCTCTTGATTCTGATGGCCATTGTCCTCTTCATCCTGGAAGTCAAAGTTGTATCCTACGGCATGCTCTCAATTGGCGGAGTAGTCGCTATGGCCTTTGGTTCCCTGATGTTGATCGACAGCAGCGAACCCTACTTACAAATCTCCCGGGCGGTGATTGCCGCCACGGTTACAGTCAGTGCCGGATTTATTCTTCTGGCGACTGGCATGGTGATCCGCACCCAGCGCCGCCCTGTCACATCAGGTCAGGAAGGCATGGTTGGAGAAATTGGTAAAGCCATCGAACCTATTCACAGCAGCGGTAAGGTTTTTGTACACGGTGAATACTGGTATGCATGTTCAGATCAACCGATATCAGCAGGCTCTGAAGTAAGAATTATACAGTTTTTAGATGGTCTGAAGCTAAAGGTTGAAGCCGTCGAAATAAATAATATGGAACAGCCTCGCAGCCTAAAGGAGGATTAAATTATGTTTGGACTTGGAGTTGGCTTTTTCTGGATTATCGCCCTGGCATTCATCGTTATCATCATCGGTTCCGCCATCCGCATTCTCCTCGAGTATGAGCGCGGGGTTGTCTTTCGCCTCGGTCGTTTTTCCGGGGTCAAAGGTCCGGGATTGAAGTTTATCATTCCTATCGTTGATCAGTTGACAAAAATCAACATGCGTACCATCGCTATGGATGTTCCGCCGCAGGATATTATTACCCGTGACAACGTCTCAGTTAAAGTCAATGCGGTCCTGTATTTTCGTGTGGTTCAACCTGAAAAAGCACTGATTGAGGTCGACAACTATCTTTACGCCACCAGCCAACTGGCCCAGACCTCGCTGCGCAGTGTTCTGGGACAGGTAGAGCTGGACGATCTGTTAGCACAAAGGGATAAAATTAATCATAATCTGCAGGAGATTCTTGACCGCCAGACCGACCCCTGGGGCGTGAAGATTTCCAATGTTGAAATCAAACATGTCGACCTCCCGACGGAAATGCAGCGGGCGATGGCCCGCCAGGCCGAAGCGGAGCGGGAGCGGCGCTCCAAGGTGATTCATGCCACCGGTGAATTTGAAGCCTCGGCAACTCTGGCCAAAGCAGCAGAACAGATATCCTCCCAACCGGGAGCACTACAACTACGCTTTTTACAAACCATGACTGAAATTGCTACGGAAAAGAATTCAACGATTCTCTTCCCCATGCCGCTCGATCTGCTGAAACCATTTCTGGGAGAGAAGAAATAAGCTGGTGAGGGACAAGCAGGGTCACATCCGAGATACGTTCAGGATGTGACCCTGAGAGGCAGATTTATTCCGGAATTGCGCCCTGAACGCCTGCGATAAAGAAATTCATGCCGAGAAGATCTTTGTCACTAAAAGTTTTACCGCCAGCTAGAACCGTTTTACCTTCCTGATTTTTAATTGGCCCCGTGAAAACCTGCAATTCATGTTGCATAATAGCTTGCGCCTATCAGCGATAAGGTTCCACAGAAAGTTCGTGATCTGCTAGCTGAGAAAAAGGGAATCATAGCCAGATCGACAATAACAAGGCGATCTTTTTCATGTCTAAACATCCTCCTGATTTAATTACATTTGGCCATATTCAATGGAAGCAGGGTTCATTAAATTGATCACAGTTATTCGTAAGCCGAGGGCACAGCACAGATAAACTTGAATTCTTCCGTTGCTGAAGTATTACGATATTGATGCTTTTCATTCGGAACCACCATGGAGAAATCCCCCGCTTTGACCGGATGCTGTTGACCCGCTTCATCAACCAGCACGCCTTCGCCCTGAAGAATGTAGTTCAAATGCTCTGCATCATGAACATGATAAGGCGTGTTACCACCCGGAGCGATGGTAAAGGCCCGAAAAGAAAAATTCGGTGCACCATCTGCTTTACCAAGAGGAACCTGCTTGTCTACACCGACAGCACCTTCCATCTGCATCGGTATTGAGGGGACCTGATCCAACGAAATAATTTTCATAACAATAACTCCTTTACCTGCTGTTTTTTTAGAGACCATAAGAAATATGGATGTTGAACAATGACCATTATAGTCATTGTTCAACATCCACATCTTGTTATAGTTTTTATCTTTGTGATAGATTGTCGCAGACATTTTTATGCAGGCCAGTAAACCTTATTCATCTACTATTGGCAAGCAATCTTTACCCCCCTGAGGAGGAGAATCGATGAACCCTGCCACTCTGATTCCCACGCCTGATGCCATCCCTGTTCCTTGGGGTTGGTTCTACATTCTGCTCATGCTGACTTTTCTGCTCCACATCCTGGTGATGAATGCCATGCTCGGCGGCGGCATTATTGCCCTGATCAGCAGTTTTCGCGGCGGCGAGCAGAACACCCTGTTAAGTAAGGAATTTGGCTACAAATGGCCTTACACTATCGCCTTTGCCGTCAATATGGGGGTCGCCCCGCTGTTGTTCGTCCAGGTTTTATACGGACAGTTCATCTACAGCAGCTCGATTCTGATGGCAGTCTGGTGGTTTTCCATCTTTGGCTTGCTGATCCTCGCCTATTACGCAGCCTATATATACGATTTCAAGTTTGAGGCCTTAGGCAGTCTGCGCATCTTCGTGCTTGAATTCTCCGTACTCATTCTCCTGTTTGTTGGTTTCCTGTTCAGCAACAACATGACCCTGATGCTGCAACCTGAGAAGTGGCAAGCCTACTTCACCAGCGGGAGTGGCACACTCCTCAATCTGAGTGACCCTTCACTGATTCCACGCTATCTCCATTTTGTTGTCGGATCAGTTGCCGTTGCCGGGTTGTTCCTTGCTCTGGTCGGGCACTACCGCTTTACTAAAAGCTCCGTTGACCGGGATGCCCTGATCAGCAAAGGAATGGGTTATTTCACCTACGCAACTGTTATCCAGATTTTTATCGGTATCTGGTTCCTGATCGCGCTACCAAAGAACATCATGATGGTTTTTATGGGTGGCAGCGGCTACGGAACCATCCTCCTTCTGATTGGAATCGTCCTGGCTTTTGCGGCTCTCTACTTTGGCTATAAGCAACAGGTTGCAATGGCATCCGTCATAACCCTGGTCACACTGGTTATTATGATCTTTATGCGCGACCTTGTCCGCATCGCATATTTGAAGCCATACTTTCAACTGTCTGACTTGACCGTACAGCCGGAATACTCACCTATGATCTTCTTCCTGGTGGTTTTTGCTATCGGACTGGCACTGATCGGCTACATGCTTAAACTTGCCTTTGGCTGCCGCAAGGAGGTGACAAAATGAATTATCCAGTCTGGGATCTCACAACTTATGGTGGGGGCTTTCTCATTGCCCTGGTTGCGGTCGTCCACGTGCTTGTTTCACACTTTGCTGTCGGTGGCGGCCTGTTCCTGATCACGCTGGAAAAGAAAGCCTACAAAGACGAGGATGCTGGGTTACTCGATTACGTTAAAAAGCACAGTAAATTTTTCTTGCTGGTCTCAATGGTTTTCGGTGGGCTGACCGGGGTCGGCATCTGGTGGACCATCGCCCTGCTCAACCCGGCAGCGACATCGAGTCTGATCCACACTTTTGTTTTTGGTTGGGCTGCAGAGTGGGTCTTCTTCGTCGGCGAAATTGTTGCCCTGTTCATCTACTTTTATACTTTTGGCAAGATGGATCGAAACAACCACATCATTGTCGGCTGGATCTATTTTATCTGTGCCTGGATGTCACTCTTCTTGATCAATGGGATTATCGGCTATATGCTCACTCCGGGCGCCTGGATTGAAACCCACAGTTTCTGGTCAGGCTTCTTCAACCCAACGTTCTGGCCGTCACTGGTCTTCCGAACTGGTATCTCTTTGACCCTGTGCGGAGTATTCGGCTTTGTAACCGCGGCCTTTCTCAAAGATGACAACCTGCGCCAAAAAATCATGCGCACCTGTGCCGTCTGGGTTGCTATACCCTTTGCCCTCATGGTTGGTGGCGGCTGGTGGTATTTCTTGGCCATCCCGGAGCCCGCAAAAACAATCATCCTGGAAAAATCCCCGGAAGTGACCAACTATTTACAACTTTTGACCTGGGCGATGCCAATTCTGTTTATTGCCTCGATGATTATGGCTATACGCTTGCCTCAAAGCTTTCAGAAAGTGTTTTGTTTCGTTATTGTCGGTATTGCCCTGATTTACTTCGGTGCCTTTGAATTTATCCGCGAAGGTGGTCGCCGACCCTTTATTATTTACGATCATATGTATTCAAATCAGGTCTATGTAAAAGATGTCCCGGAAATTCAAAAAGCGGGTTTTTTAACTTCATCAAAATGGGCCAGACATAAAGAGGTCACTGACGAAAACCTGATGGATGCGGGACGCGATCTGTTTAAATTTCAGTGCAGCGCCTGCCACTCAGTGAATGGCCCACTCAATGATATTGTCCCCATTGTACAGAAGTTTGACACAGTCTTCGGCATGGATTCCATGCTCAATGGCCTGGGTAAAATCAATAATTACATGCCCCACTTCATGGGGACCCGGGAGGAACGCTGGGCCCTGGCCAACTACATTGTTCATGGGCCGGACATCCGTGTAGTCCAAGAGATAACCCAACAGGAAACAGCTCAAAAAAAACCCGCACATTGAATTAAATTGACTGGAGTATACATATGATGAGAGGTACTAAAAAAACCGGGAGCGCTGCCACGCTGATCTTTCTATGCGTACTGATATTGACACTATCCTCGGGCCCGGCGGCGGCAAGCTCAATGGAGCAGACAGCTGTCAAGCTGAATAGCCTTGCAGATGTGGACGATCTCAACTTTGGCAATCCGATCGTTGAACCGAAGGAACTGCCGATTACCATTCCGTCATTCAACAAAGACAAGGATGAATACGTCTTACTCGCATGGAATAACCTGGGAATGCACTGTATCTCCGATAGTGATCCCTATTGGATTCTCCTGCCACCGGCCAATGATATCTACGCTCAGCTGGTCAAGCGCGGAGATTCTCCAGAAATAATTACCGAGGGGGTTGAAATCAGCTACCAGGTCCAGGAAGGCTTTGAATATCCGGAAAAGCAGGTTCGCTTCTGGGAATTTGCCGATAAGCTGCTCGGAGCTGATCTGCCTCCCGGCGTAGGTATCGGTGGCTTGAAAGTTTCGGGGGTGATGAAACTTGAAGAGGATCATCGCGCCTTTACCGCGCCATTAATTCCGGTTGTTCCCTACCCTGCGGATGGTAGTTACAACCCCTACCCGATTTTCACAATTACTGCTAAAGACAAGGCAACCGGCAAAGTGCTGATGACGACCAAAACCGTTGCCCCGACATCCAGCGAAATGGGTTGCAAAAATTGTCACGGTGGTGGTTGGCGGGTTGCCGGTGTCGCTGGATTTACGGATGACACCAGTCTTGATGTATTAGCTGCGCACGATAAAAACAGCGGCACCAACCTGGTGGAAAAAGCGAAAAATGGTGAGCCGATGCTCTGCCAGTCCTGTCATGCTGACCCGGTTCTGGGCACCAAAGGCAACCCGGAATTGCTGAACTTTCCAGCGGCTCTGCATGGCTGGCATGCTAACTACCTGACTGACCGGGAAGGCATGCAGGCCTGTGTGGCTTGCCACCCGTCTCGTCCGGATGGCCCGACCCAGTGTTTCCGTAGTCATCATTCCCAATTCATGGATTGCACCAACTGTCACGGGACAATGGAGGATCATACTCTGAGCCTGCTGAAAAAAGAACACGAAGCTGGTAAAAAAGGTGCGGCGCGATTGATGGCGAACCTGAAGCCACGCGCGGTTGCGACCATTGAGGAAATCAATGCGCGTACACCCTGGGTCAACGAACCGGACTGCCTGAATTGCCATGAAGATTTCCAGATGGGGATGACAACCGACGCCTTCAACACCTGGACAGAAGGGACCGAAGGCCTCTACCGGAATCGCCATGACCAGATGGAAGCGATGATGTGTGAAGCCTGCCACGGCAGCACCCATGCGGTTTATCCGGCAACCTTCAACAAGTTGGGCACCAATCGTGACAGTATTCAGCCATTGCAATACCAAGGCAACGACCGCCCCATCGGTAATGACTGTACTGTCTGCCACACCGTGCAGCCCGAATTCGAAGGACATCATCCGAATTCGTTAAGGCTTTAACAATCCACAAGCAGACTTGCAAAACTGATAAAGCCCCGCATCAAAAAGATGTGGGGCTTTATTTTTCACAGGGTTTTAGGAATCCTACTTGTCCCAGGGCGCTGTCATTCCTAAGGATGCCAACTTCTCAGCAAACTCTTTGGCTTCGCGCGACAAAATCCGGCGTTCTGCTTTCATTTTGACCCAGCCCCGCTCTCGGCACCAGTCATCCGCAGCCCGATCTTTTCCACCAGCGAGCAACGCCAACAGCTCCTGGTCCTGTTGCGACAACGTCATCTGGTTGAACCGATAATCCTTGAACGCTTCCCAGGCCACCGGAACCCAGCGTTTGACGATCTCTTCACCGATGACTTCCGCATAGCGCCGGATTTCTAATTGGGCATGAGCATCCATCCGTAAAGCAAGAAAATGCAACAAATTGTGAAGATCCAGCTGCCAGAAAGCTTCGGTGTAGGTACTCAGCGGCAGATCTTTGCGGGCCTGCTCCCGAGCCACACCGCGTTCGAGTCGATCATTGTAAATCTCTTTTGCCAGGCTGTGGAGTTTAACCTCCGCGGCGGAAAACTCCTCGCCCATGGCCAGATCGAAATAACCAGCGCTCCCCTGCTTGTTATCCTCGGCCTGCTGACGCCATTGGTCAGGAGCCGTCATCTGGGCACCATCGATAGCGATGGAATAGCGGGTACTGTATTCATTCACACTGGCAGTGCGGTGCCGGATCCATTGCCGCCAGGCATCCATCGGCACACGGACATGAAGCTTCAAAGTGCACATTTCAAAAGGGGTTGTGTGGTAATTACGGAGCAGATAGCGGATCAGAGCGCGGTCTTCCGACACTTTCTTGGTTCCGTCACCGTAAGACACCCGTGCTGCTTGAACAATAGAACTGTCATTACCCATATAATCGACGACCCGGACAAAACCATCATCAAGAACGGGGAAAGTGTGTCCAAGAATTTCATCAAGGGCTGGGCTGGAGGGGCGTATCAATTGAGTTGTCACGTTAATTATTCCTTTATTACCGGTGAGATGTTGCCAGCAGAGCGCCAAAACTCACAAAAATGGAGCCGCTGACCCGACCAAACATTTTCATACGCTGCGGCTGCATTAACCAGAACTTGGCCTTGTGTGCCAGCAGGGCATAAACCATAAGAAAAACAAAAGAAAAAAACATCAGTGTTGCAATCAAGATAGAAAACTGCAGGAGCAGCGGTTCTTCCAGCACCAGAAACTGGGGAAACAAGGCTGTTAAAAACACAATGGCTTTAGGATTGCTCAACGCAACGCCAGCTGCTTGAAAAAATATCTTGCTCGCCGACTTTTCCGCCGGAATGAAAGAAGCCTGCTTTTCATTGAGATCGATCCCCTGCTGAAAAAACAGCTTAAATCCTAGATAAACCAGATAGGCTGCTCCGGCATACTTAATCAGATTGAAAGCCAGCTCTGAGGCATTTAGCAGAGCTCCCAATCCAGTGACCGCAACTATACCCATGGCCAGCAGGCCGGTGATATTCCCCAGAGCCGAGAACGTGGCTTTTTTCCAGCCGTGCAGTGTCGCGTTCGTCATGATAAAAAGAACAGCGGGGCCAGGGGTAGAGGTGGCCACAAGAACGAGAACCAGATATATCAACCAGGATTGAAGTGTCATCATCACCTTTCTAATACTGCAAAGGGGTATTGATAGCACAGTCTTAGGATCAAGAAAATATATCGTTGAGGAAAAAGTGAAAAGAAAAAGGGTAGCCATTCGGCTACCCTTCTTTTGATGGAAATTTTAGTTTGAATTGACTGTTATTTTGCGCCAGAAGTTTGTTCGTTTTTCTCAGAGACCCCTTGACTGACAGCTTTGGTCATCCCAATCAACATCAACACGGCTGGTACCAACTGAGCAACAATCAACAGGGCACAGAAGCCGACAAATAACAGAACAAGGATGCCGCTGTTATAGGTTGTGGCCGTATCCACAGCAAATGCAGGACTTACGAGCATCATGGTAATGGCGATAGTCGAGAGAACAGATTTAATTGGGAACATGGCTTTCTCCTTTTGTTTTTCGATAAGTTGAGTATTCGTAATTTCTTCGTATTTTTTAAATGCGTAACAAACAGCCTGGTAGATCTCTTCGTGGTTATCTTCACCAGCAGTTTTCAGGGCGTGGTAAAAGATGCCTTCTTTGCGGATCCGGCGAACAAGATCGATCGGCATTTCATCGGAAACCAGGACAATTGAGATATTACGGTTACATTTCTTCAATAAAGGAACCAGTTTAGCGACATTCTGCTCGTCATAGGTACCGTCCAGAACCACAACCTGAATCTCTTTATTGATAATCCCCTCAAGAGCGTTGGCAACCGAATCGGCCTTGGTAATCTGATATTCTTCCTGATTGAACAGACTTGCCAACCGTTCCCGCGCTTCTTGATTTTTATTTGCTATCAGTAGACCCTTCATGGTTCTCACCTTTCTCCTGTATCATTTCAAATTCTTAGTTATGCGTTTCAATTTTCTTCTGATCGCGGCCTAAAAGACCTCTGACCATCCCGACCAACATGATGGTTGCAGGAACCAGTTGAAAAACAATGATCAGCGCGAAGAAGCCGATGAACAGAGAGAGGAGCAGACTTCCTTCGCCAGCACCGTTGTTACCAGCAGCAAAAGCAGAAGAAGAGAAAGTAACCAGGGCGATTAAGGTATTGCGTAATGTGTTTTTCATGATGTCCTCCATCTGTATGTTGAATTGTTTTAA
>JAPHSA010000053.1 GCA_026193235.1 Deltaproteobacteria bacterium
CTCCATTTGACTTGCCGGAAGCTGAAACTGAGCTGGTCTCTGGTTTCTGTACCGAATATTCGGCGATGAAATACGCTCTGTTCTTCATGGCTGAATATGCCAACATGATTACCGTCTCCGCTATCGCGGCGACACTGTTCCTGGGCGGATGGGGTGGACCACTCTTTGGCTGGATGAACTTCCTGATCAAGGTCTTCGCTTTTATGTTCTTCTTCATCTGGATCAGGGCGACCTTCCCGCGTCTCCGTTATGACCAGTTGATGTTTCTGGGTTGGAAAGTCATGCTTCCCCTGGCACTGGCGAATATTGTGTTCACGGGTTTTGCAGTCCTTCTCTGGCAGTAGCCACTCGTTGAGTAGAGGATAGTTATGTTTAAAGAGTTTGCCAAAGGCTTGAGTATTACGCTGAAGCACCTGTTGCCAGGGAACTGTACAACAGTACAGTACCCGAAACAGAAGCTGGAGATGTCACCCCGTTTCCGCGGACTTCACCGGCTGGTTCCGACTCAGCATCGCGAGAAATGTGTCGCCTGCTATCTCTGTCCGACTGTGTGTCCGGCTAAATGTATCACCGTCGAGTCGGCGGAGAATGAAAAGGGTGAAAAATACCCGAAAGTCTATGAAATCGACCTGCTGCGTTGTATTTTCTGCGGCTACTGTGTTGAAGCTTGTCCAGTCGAAGCCATTGAGATGACTGATGCTTATGAGCTGGCGAACTTCAAACGGGAAGATTTTAACTTTGACAAAGAACGTCTTCTCAAGTCGTAAGAAGGAGCTACGGAATCATGCAAGCCATTCTTTTTTATCTCACTGCGGTGGTTGCGATCCTTTCAGCATTTTTTGTTATGAAATGTCGTAATCCAATTAACAGTGCATTGAATCTGGTCACGACCTTTCTCTGCTTGGCGGTTTTCTACGTTATGTTGGAGTCGCCCTTCATGGCCGCTGTTCAGATCATGGTTTACGCTGGGGCAATTATGGTGCTGATTATCTTTGTCATCATGTTGTTGAATCTTGGACTGACAGTCAAGACGCGTTACACCCATGGATTGGCAGCTGGCGGGATTCTTTCAGTTATGGTTCTGTTCGTCGCCAATTATTTTACCAGAGCCGGTGAAGCAACAGGTACCGGCGGCTCAGTAACCAGTGAATTGATAGCAAGCTACGGTCATACGGAACTGATCGGTAGAGCCATGTTTGTTGACTTTTTGCTCCCCTTTGAGATTGCTTCAATACTTCTGCTAGTCGCAATTGTTGGTGCAGTTGTCCTCTCAAAGCGCAAAGTTTAATTAAGATCGACTCGGGAGATTGACCATGATTACCGTAAATCACTACATGCTGTTGAGTGCCATCCTGTTTGCCATCGGTACCTTTGGTGTGCTCACTCGTAAAAATGCCATTGTTATATTCATGTGCATTGAGGTGATGCTCAACTCGGTTAACCTGACCTTTATTGCCCTGTCACGTCATGTCGGCAACATGGATGGTCAGATTTTTGTGTTCTTTGTTATGACGGTTGCTGCTGCTGAAGCAGCTGTAGGTTTGGCGTTGATGATTGCTTTCTTCCGTAATCGGAATTCGATCGACGTTGACGATTTCAATATGCTCAAGTGGTGATTTTACCACTTTTACGGGTGTTTCAGCTAATAGGAGAGTTTGATGTACAGTAATCTGTGGCTCATCCCATTCTTCCCGCTCGTTGGGTCGATATTCAATGGCCTGTTCGGTAAGAGAATCAAAAATGAAGCAGTGATAGGTGGCATTGCTACCGGCATGGTGTTTCTTTCATTTTTGGTCGCCGCTCAGAATTTTTTCAAGTTGCTCGGTGACACTGAAAAAGTTCATGAACTTGTCATTGCATCCTGGATATCAATCGGGAACTTGCAGATCAATTGGGAATTGTTGCTCGATCCCTTGTCTGCGGTGATGATTATGGTGGTTACCGGAGTCGGTACCCTCATTCATCTTTACTCGATCGGCTATATGCACGGAGAAGAGGGCTACTATCGTTTCTTCTGTTACATGAACCTGTTCGCCTTCGCCATGTTGATGTTGGTCCTCGGTGGCAATGCTTTAGTCATGTTTATCGGCTGGGAGGGTGTCGGCCTCTGTTCCTATCTGCTGATCGGTTATTATTACGAAAAGAAGAGTGCGAGCACTGCCGCTAATAAAGCTTTTATCGTCAACAGGATTGGTGATTTTGGCTTCCTCTGTGGTTTGCTGACCCTGTTTTGGGCACTGGCCAGCAAGGGAGTTTGGACACTGAACTTTGTAAAAATTGCTGAGAGTGGTCATCTCCTAGAATCTGGCGGTTTGTTGATTACAGTTGTTACCCTCTGCTTTTTCCTTGGTGCTACTGGTAAATCGGCACAGATTCCGCTGTTTACCTGGTTGCCGGATGCAATGGAAGGCCCAACACCAGTTTCTGCTTTGATCCATGCGGCGACTATGGTTACCGCCGGTGTCTACATGATTGGCCGAATGAATGGTCTGTTTGCCATGGCACCAGCAACGATGATGACAATAGCCATTGTCGGTGGACTGACTGCTTTCTTCGCAGCGACAATTGGTCTGGCGCAAAACGATATCAAACGGGTTTTGGCCTATTCTACCGTTTCACAGCTGGGTTATATGTTCCTGGCAATGGGTGTCGGTGCCTTTTCGGCCGGTATCTTCCACCTGATGACCCACGCCTTCTTCAAGGCCTGTTTGTTCCTTGGTTCCGGTTCAGTTATCCACGGTTTACATCATGCGTACCACCATGCTCATCTCCATGACGATCCTCAGGATATGCGTAATATGGGTGGTTTGCGCAAAAAAATGCCGATTACCTTTATCACTTTCCTGGTTTCAACAATTGCCATCTCCGGGATCCCCCTATTCTCAGGGTTTTTCTCGAAGGATGAAATCCTTTGGTGGTCATTCGGATCGACGCGTGGACATTGGATGCTTTGGGTGCTTGGTGCTGCAGCTGCAGGTATGACGGCCTTCTATATGTTCCGCCTGGTCTTCATGACTTTCTTTGGCGAACAGAAGACTGATGCACGGGCAAAAGATCACATCCCGGAATCACCATTTACGATCACCATCCCGCTGATGGTTCTCGGCCTTCTTGCTGTTGTTGGTGGCTATATTGGTGTGCCTGCCATCCTTGGTGGAGCTAACCGCTTCCATCATTTCCTCGAGCCTGTTTTCGGTCATGCCTTGGAGCTGAATCATATTGCAGCTCATGGAACTCATGCCACTGAATATACCCTGATGGCGATCTCAGTCGCGATAGCAATTGTCGGTATCTTTATCGCCTGGGTGATGTACGTTAAGGACCCGGAACTTCCAGCGAAGTTTGTTGGCAGGTTCACAGCTGCGCACAGGGTTATTTTCAACAAGTGGTATATCGATGAATTATACGATTTTGTCTTCGTCAACCCCTGTAAAAAAATCGGCACCTTCCTGTGGCGCGGGTTTGATGTACGGGTTGTCGATGGGGTTGTAAATGGAACCGCATGGGTTATCAAGGGGCTTGGCGCTGGGCTCCGCTATACTCAGTCCGGTTATCTGTATAACTACGCGGTGGCCATGGTGGTCGGCGTGGTTGTCATCATCGGATTTTACGTCTTTTAGTTAATTATGTTCGCCAGCGAATTACGATAGAGCTACAAGGAGCGATTCCACATGGCTGATTACCTTCTCAGTATTATGACTTTCTTCCCGTTGTTGGGGATACTTGTTCTCCTCTTCATTCCACGGGACAATGGTGGACTGCTTAAAGGGTTTACCCTGGCGGTTTCACTGATCACTTTCGCAATCAGCTTGCCACTGGCGTTTGACAACGTTTTTACGACATCAGGCGGAATGCACTATCGTGAATTTTATGAGTGGATCAACATCGGCAACTTTTTCCAGATGAACTACAATCTGGGTGTTGACGGCATTAGCCTCTGGTTAGTGATGCTGACAACCTTTATTACGCCGATTACTATCCTTTCCACCTGGAATGCGGTTGATAAGAACGTCAAGGGCTTCATGGCAATGCTGCTGTTGCTTGAAACCGGCATGCTCGGTGCGTTCATTTCTCTGGATCTTTTCCTCTTCTACATTTTCTGGGAATTGATGCTCATTCCGATGTACTTCCTGATTGGTATCTGGGGGGGCAAAAACCGGATTTATGCAGCGGTTAAGTTTTTTATCTACACCGCTGTTGGCTCTTTGCTGATGCTGGTTGCAATAATATTTGTGTACTACTTTGCGGTGCAGAGTGGCGTTCCAATGAATGGGTTTGGAATTGAGGAACTCTATAAGTTGGATCTGCCCTATAACGCGCAGTTCTGGTTGTTCCTGGCCTTTGGTTTCAGTTTTGCGATCAAGGTTCCGATGTTTCCGCTCCATACCTGGCTCCCAGATGCACACACGGAAGCGCCGACCGCAGGTTCTGTCATCTTGGCTGCGGTTCTCTTGAAGATGGGTACTTACGGGTATATCCGCTTTGCCATGCCGATGTTTCCGGAAGCCCTGCCGACCTTTATCCCCTTCCTTGCATTCTTGAGTGTTGTAGGAATTATCTACGGGTCATTGGTTGCGATGATGCAGGACGATATCAAGAAACTGGTTGCTTACTCATCGGTGGCTCACCTTGGTTTTGTTATGCTTGGTATCTTTGCGTTGAATATGCAGGGCTTTGCTGGCGGCATGATCCAGATGATCAACCACGGTATCTCTACCGGCGCACTCTTCCTTATCGTCGGCTTTCTTTATGAACGCCGGCACACGCGTCTGATTACCGAGTTTGGTGGTGTCGCAACGAAGATGCCGATTTTTGCCACCATCTTTATGATTATTACCTTCTCATCTATCGGTCTTCCGGGAACCAACGGATTTGTTGGCGAATTTCTGGCGCTGATGGGAGCGTTTCACAGTAGTCTACGCTGGTATGCGGTTTTTGCTACAAGTGGTGTTATCCTTGCTGCGATCTATATGCTCTGGGTTTACCAGCGGGTCATGTTCGGGAAAGTGACTAATCCTGAAAATGAAAAACTTAAGGATTTGTCTTTGCGCGAAATTGTTATCATGTTGCCATTGTTGCTGTTTGTCTTCTGGATTGGTATCTATCCAAACACCTTCTTTTCGAAGATGAATCCCGCTATGGAACAGATGCTTGAACATATGGGACAGGGAAAAGTCGCTGTCGTTGAAATGCATCAACCAACGGATGCCGGTTCACATGCGCCGGTAAAGAAACACGGACATAATTAACCTCTGTTTTAATTGAAATAACCACTGGTTCCGAGGAGCTGTTAGATGGAAAATCTGGTTCAAGAAGCCATCCAGAATGTGAATATGCAGGCAATTATGCCATCGTTGGTACTCTGTGTCTTTGGCATGGTACTGCTAATGGTTTCGGTTTTCTCCAAGCGTGGGAACACCACACATGTTGCCTGGTTGAGTATTGCAGCTCTGGTCATAACGGGCTTCGTCACGTTGTCCGGCTGGAATAACCCGCAAGGGGGGTTCGCTGACAGTGTCTTGTTTGACAACTTCGCGACCTTCTTCAGCATGATCTGTATCATAGCCGCCGGCTTAACGATCCTGATGTCGGACGACTATCTGAAACGTGAGGGGTCTCCGGTCGGTGAATATTATCCGCTGATCCTGTTTACCACCGCTGGCGCCATGTGGATGGCTTCAGGTACGGACCTGATGACGATTTTCCTGGGTCTTGAAGTCCTATCGATATCTCTCTATGTGCTTGCTGGTTTTTTCCGTGATCAAACCCGTTCAAATGAGGCCGGACTGAAGTACTTCTTCCTTGGTGCCTTCTCTACTGGTTTCTTACTTTACGGTGTAGCTCTCCTGTATGGAGTAACGGGAACGACAAAGATTCAAGGTATTGCTGCCTACGTTCAAGCAAACCCGGATTCAGCAATGAATACAATGTTTATTGCGGGTGGCTTGCTCCTTCTGGTTGGTTTTCTCTTCAAGATTGCTGCTGCACCCTTCCATATGTGGACACCGGATGTTTACCAGGGCGCACCAACGCCGATTACCGCCTTTATGAGCGCCGGACCTAAGGCCGCAGCTTTTGCTGCCTTAATGAGGGTCACTATCGTTGGGCTCGATGGCCTGCAGTCGGAACTGACATCCTTGTTCTGGGTTCTTGCAGTTCTGACGATGACGGTTGGTAATTTTATCGCTCTCAGTCAAAAAGATCTTAAGCGGATGCTGGCTTATTCCTCAATCTCTCATGCCGGTTATGCGATGGTCGGGCTGGTTGCCTGGAACGCAGTTGGTCTATCTGCCATTCTGTTCTACATGCTTGTCTATACGTTCATGAATATGGGAGCTTTTGCCGTTCTTGTCCTGATCGGTAAAAAGGGCGAGGACAACCTGACCCTCGATGGTGTTGCCGGGCTGGGTTATAAAAAACCGATTCTTGGCATTGCTCTGACCATTTTCCTTTTCTCTCTAATGGGTCTGCCGCCAACGGCTGGATTTACGGCTAAGTTTTATATTTTCGCTGGAGCTATCAAAGCTGGATACATTTGGCTGGCCGTACTTGGTGTGTTGAACTCTGCAGTGTCTCTCTACTACTATCTGAGGATTATGGTGCAAATGTACTTTAAAGACCCGGAAGAAGATTTTGCTTGGGTCAAGATTAATGTGCCTACTGCAATTTCAATTGCGATTTCAGTTGTCGGTGTCCTCTATCTTGGCATTGTTCCCGGAGCTGTGATGAATTTAGCGAAGCTGGCTGGGTTCTAACAGATTGAGTCTATAAAAGTTTTAAGCCCTTCAGTTCACTGAAGGGCTTTTTTATTTTTACCGGATCAAAATCGTTTACAATGGTCACATGGATCTACGCCAATACCTGAAAAAATTAGTGGAGCTAAGTGCGCTTAGCAAAGTTAAAGCCCCAGTTGATTCTAACCTTGAGTTGGCAGCACTATGTCGCCGAGAATTCAAGAAACCCAACGGGGGGAGTGCGCTCTTTTTTTCATCTGTGGATGACGGCGCTATCCCAGTTGTTGCCAACCTGTTCGGGTCATATCAACGACTCGGTCTGTTGTTGCACTCCAATTCACTCAGTCATTTCTCTGATAAACTGAGCCACTACTTCAAGCAGCAAAAGGGGTCGGCGCGCGAGCGGTTACAACTCCCAGGAAAGTTTTCAGCTGGTGCGCAGACGACTCTGCAGCTTGTTGAGGGTTTTGATTTGACCCGCTTGCCGGTGATTCGAAGCTGGCCAGCAGAAGGCGGTCGCTATCTGACCCTGGCCTTGACGCTGACCCAGAACCCGCAAACAGGGACGATGAATCTCGGACTCTATCGTGCCCAGATTATTTCTGCTCATAGTTTAGCGGTTAATTTTGCCCCAGGTTCTGGTGCAGCAGAGCATCTTGCCGTTGCCAGAGAGTCCGATAAGTCTCTGCCGATCAGTTTGATTTTAGGTTCGGACCCTATTCTATTCTGGCTGGCAGCAGCACCCCTGCCCAAAGGCTGTAATGAATTTGCGTTTTGCCGAGCATTGCTGAATTTGGATATTAATTTGACGCAATGCATCAGTCAGCCACTACAGGTCCCGACGGATGCAGAAATTGTGATAGAAGGTGAGATAAGACCGGACGAAGTAGTTGTTGAAGGTCCATTTGGTAATCACACCGGCCAGTACGTGACCCGCCGGGATTGTCCGCTGATGCAGGTCACCGCAGTCCGGCATCGACCACAACCCATTCTGCCAGTCACAGTCGTCGGCCCACCACCAAGCGAGAATGTTTATCTTGCCAAGGCCAATGAAGCGCTGATTAGGGAGATGTTTAAGATTGATTACCCGCAGGTGACTGATCTGTGGATGCCGCAGGAAACTTTTTTCCACAACGTCGCCATTCTGGCGATCAAACCACAGACTGCTGCGCAGGTTAAAGAGCTGGTATATGCATTGTGGCAGGAAAGCCCGTTCAGCAATTCCCGCTTGTTAGTTCTGTTGGATGAGGATATTGCAATATCTTCGCCTACGCAGAGCTGGTGGCGGACCATCAACCGACTGAAGAGCGAACGGGTATACCAGGATAATGGGCGTACTGCGATCGACGCGACCGGAGTTGACCCGTCTACCCTGGTAGTCGAAGATCAACAGACGCAAGAGTTATTGCTACAACGGCAGAATGAATATGATCTTACCTAGCGATATGAAAGCATGACATTCCTCCCGATGGCTGAAAATTCAGATTTTGAGTCGGCGCGACAGACCCTGCAGGAAGTCTTCGGCTATCAATCCTTCCGCCCGTTTCAGGAAGAAGTTATAGCCGAGTTGATCGCCGGCCGGGATGCCTTTGTCCTGATGCCGACCGGTGGTGGAAAGTCGCTCTGCTACCAGATTCCGGCCCTGCACCGTCACGGGGTCGGCATTGTGGTTTCGCCGCTGATCTCGTTGATGAAGGACCAGGTCGATGCCCTGCTGGCCAACGGTGTACGCGCTGCCTGTTACAATTCATCACTCACAGTTGCTGAAGTGCAACAGGTGCTGGCCAAGCTGCAGAAAAACCAACTCGATCTGCTCTATGTAGCGCCGGAGCGTTTGTTGAACCCCGATTTTCTGTCCCGCCTGCATTCGCTTTCTATCGCACTGTTTGCCATCGACGAAGCTCATTGTGTCTCGCAGTGGGGGCACGATTTCCGACCGGAATACGTCCACTTGGGGAGATTGCGCCAGAACTTTCCGGAGGTACCGCTGATCGCTTTGACGGCAACGGCGGAAAAACACACCCGGCTCGATATCCTGCAGCATCTGCATCTGCAGGATTCGTACAGGGTGATCGCTGGTTTCGACCGGCCGAATATCCGTTACACAGTTATTAATAAGGCCAGGCCCTACCTGCAACTCGGTGCTTTTCTGGACAATCACAACGATGAATCGGGGATTGTTTACTGTCTGAGCCGTAAGCGAGTCGAAGAGATTGCCGCAAAGCTTAGTCAGGACGGGTTCAAGGCGGCCGCCTATCATGCCGGTCTGGGGGCGAAAACACGCAAGCAGGTCCAGGAGGCATTTCTGCGCGACGATCTACAGATTGTTGTCGCTACAGTTGCGTTCGGTATGGGAATCGACAAGCCGAATGTGCGCTTTGTTGTCCATTACGATCTGCCGAAAAATATTGAAAGTTATTATCAGGAGACCGGCCGCGCCGGACGTGATGGATTGCCCGCCGAAGCCCTACTATTGTTCGGTTACGGTGACATCGCACTCTGCCGTGGACTGATACAAAAAGGCGGCAATCTGGAACAGAACCGCATCGAAATTCACAAGCTGAATGCCATGGTTGCCTTTGCCGAATCGGGGATCTGCCGCCGCCGGGCATTACTCGGTTATTTCGGCGAGACAATGGACGCTGATTGCGGCAACTGTGATATTTGTCTTCATCCGCCCCAACGTTACGATGCCACTGAAGATGCACGCAAAGCGTTGTCCTGTGTTTACCGTGTTGGACAGCGCTTCGGCATCGGCCATGTCATCGATGTATTACGCGGAGCCAAAACTCAAAGATTACTGGACTTGCGGCATGACCAGCTTTCCACCTACGGGGTCGGCCGTGAACGGACCCAGGACCACTGGAGCCACCTGTTGCGGCAGCTGATTCATCATGGGTTCCTGGAGCAGGATATTGCCAATTACTCAGTCCTGAAATTAACCGAAGCGGCCCGGCCGTTGTTGCGTGGCGAAACTGAACTGATGATCTCTGCGCCACGGGTCAAGCCTGTGAGCAAAAAGCGTCCGGAACGTAAAATTGCCGGGCTTGAGTATAACCAGGAGCTGTTTAATCAGCTGCGGATCAAGCGAAAACAGATAGCCGACCGCGACGGGGTTCCGCCCTATGTGGTCTTCGGTGATGCCAGTCTGGCTGAGATGGCGGCGTCATTGCCGACTGATAAAGAAGCATTGCTGGCAATCAATGGGGTCGGGCAGACCAAGTTGCAGCGTTATGGTAATGAATTTATAAAAGAAATTGTCGGTTTTCTTTGCCGCTGAACAGCGCTTTGAGGGAGTTATTTATGAAAATTGTATCATTCAACGTGAATGGGCTACGGGCGCGGTTTCATCAGTTGCAAGCTCTGGTTGAA
>JAPHSA010000283.1 GCA_026193235.1 Deltaproteobacteria bacterium
GGGACTTGCGGCTGGAACCTTCGATATCGTTATCTATTCGCTGTCACTGCATCATATTCCCAAGACCGCTATGCGGGACAATCTGCTTCACTCGGCGCGACTGTTGCAAAATAACGGGAAAATCATCGTAGTCGAGCCGGGCAGTGGCGGCTCCTTTCTCGACCTTAAGCGACGTTTTGGTGCTGGTAGTGGCGATGAGGAACCGGAAAAAGCGGCTGCCGCTGCAGCTATTAAAAATCTTGCTGGCTGGGTCTTAAGCCCGACATATACTTTTGAAGTCGATTTTCAATTTATTGACAATGATGATTTTTTCGCCCATAAACTTCCAGGATATCAGGAGCTTTCTGCTAAAAAGTTATCGGATCTCAAGCATATTCTTGAAATCAACACAACGCCCCAAGGAATTATTCTCTCTTCGGAACGCTACCTCAATGTTCTCACGCGCGCCGCAGGCATGAAAAAATGAACTATTTCTGCCATTTTTTGGAGCATTCTCATCTTTCCAGCTTGACAACTTACTAAGAAGCCTATAATTTTTATAAAATTAGTTTTTATTTTTGTTTTAGTGAAAAATTCTGCTTGGAGTTATGCACGTTGATGAAATGCGCTGATCAGTTCCTGCGCTGGCCACTAGTCGCACTTATTGGGACCGTTCTCTTAATCACAGCCTGTGCCCCTGCGACAACTGGGCTGGCTCCATCTGGTGCACTCAGTGAACAGCTGACTGACATCAAACAGCAACAGCAGCAACAAGCATTATTGATGCAGCAATTGCAACAGCAACTCAGCCAACTGAAACAACAACTGGGCGTTGAGGATATAGTAACAACACAGATCCAAAAGAACCTGGAGCCTCTTGCCCCGGGAGTCGAGCCAACAGCGGGTGACATCTTAACCCCTGCGCTTCCAATCCAGTTCAACGCTGCTCCGGAAGTCAGTGCTCTGGCAGCATCGGCTTCCTCTTACCTGGCCGCTTTTTCCAATCTGGCTGCTGGGCGCTGGCTTTCTGCTGAAAGTGGCTTTGAGGACTTCCTCAGCGAATTTTTTGATCACCAGTACGCCCCTAACGCTCGCTACTGGTTGGCAAATGCGCAAATATCTCAAGGGAAAACCGAACTGGCACTGTCAAACTTACGCCAGATTGTCGGAGATCCGAAGGGACAATCAAAAGCTCCCGCGGCATTGCTACAGATAGCTCAGCTCTATCGCCAACAGGGGCTGTCAACACAGGCGGATCTGTTTTTAGAAGAGTTGCGTAATCGCTACCCGGACAGCCCCGAAGCGCAATACCTTGACCGGAGTAAAGAACCGAATAATTAACGGTATTAACTCAATATGAGAGGGAACTGATGACACGGACACTCATTCGCTGGTTATCGCTACTGATTCTGATTCTGATTCTTTCAGGAGCAGGCTCTGCCATTGCCGCAGAAGGACAGATCTACACCATCAAAAAAGGGGATACGCTCTGGGACTTATCGAAAAAATTTATTGATGATCCCTACTACTGGCCTAACATCTGGTCAAAGAATCCGGAAATAACCAACCCCCACTTGATTTTTCCAGGTCAGAAAATCCGCGTTCTGGATGGACGCCTGGAAATCGTTCCAGCTTATGCTGAGGCTGGGGGACGGCCTGCGCTAATGGAAAGTACCGAGCAAACACCGGCGACTCCGCCAGCAGAGGAATTGATCACGATCAAATCAACAGGCAGTGGTGATGGTTTCATACTCACCGATGAGCAACCACTGGGACTGTTGGTCGATTCGGTCGACAACCGTGTCCTGCTGACCCGTGATGATGTGGTTTTCGTCAAGATGAACGATATTTCAACGGTCAAGGTTGGAGATACATACGGGCTCTTTGAGCGGGGTGAGGTCATCAAGCATCCCCAAACGAAAAAACCACTTGGAACCATGATGAACAACCTTGGCTTCCTTCAAGTTATTGAACTGGAGGGAGAAACTGTTGTTGCTAAAATTGGCGAAGTTTACCGCGAGATCACCCGTGGGGCAGAATTATTTGAATATATCCCCCAACGCAAGGAGATCACACTGCAGCGGGGGACAATCGATCAGCAAGGCCTGGTCGTAGCTGCCCGCGATGAAAAAGGAACTTTTTCAACGAACGATATTATTTTCGTCAATCTGGGGAGCGATCACGGGCTGAAGAGCGGAAATCTTTTCTATATTGCCCGCCCGCGTCAGGTCTCCGACGAAATCATCAAGCAGGCAGGAAACTTTGAACTCCCTGATGCCGTTCTCGGTGCAGCCATCACCATTGAGACCAAAGCCCAGACCGCCTCAGCAATTATTATCAAAAGTGTCGATGCGGCATTTATTGGTGATAAGGTATCTGTGGTCACCAATTAGTATCAGCTGAGAATATTTACAGGAGAAAAGGGTTGATTCTATCAACCCTTTTCTTTTTCTGGTTTTGACAATATTCTATTCATTTTGTGGAGGGGCAGGATGAATGTTGTACAGCAGGCACTTCTCAAACTCCATTTAACACCAAATCTTGGCCGTACCGCCCTGTTTAAACTTCACGCCTATTTTGGTGATTTCATCTCCGCCCTGGAAGCCAACCCGCAAGCCTGGAAGAGTGCGGGCCTTTCGGCACTACTCCGGAGTAAAGTCCCAGACGAAGCCGACCCTAAATACAAGCAGATCCTCCCTCAATTGGAATCAATGGGAGTCAAGTTGATCAGCTTTTGGGATGATGACTATCCGCAACTGCTGCGTGAAATCCATGATCCCCCTGCCCTCTTCTATCTGCGTGGACAACTTCCACAAACAGATTGTTTTGCCATCGTTGGTTCCCGCCGGGCTACCGCTCCTGGGCTTTCCATGACCCGGGAATTGGCAAAAATTCTCGCACAGCATAACGTCTGTATTGTCAGTGGACTTGCCCGGGGGATTGACAGTGCCGCACATCGTGGAGCCCTTGAGGCCCAGGGAAGAACCATTGCTGTTCTCGGCTGCGGGATTGATCGAATTTATCCACCTGAAAATGGCCGTTTATTTCATGACATCCTGAAAGCGAATGCTATTATCAGCGAATACCCTCCGGGTACCCCTCCTCTAGCCGGGCATTTCCCTGGACGCAATCGCATCATCAGTGGTCTCAGCCGTGGGGTATTGATTGTTGAAGCCGCTGAAAACAGCGGGTCATTGATCACTGGCGATTTTGCCCTTGAACAGGGACGGGAACTTTTTGCCATCCCGGGGGCCCTACACAACCCGAACAGTCAAGGGACCAATCGTCTGCTCAAGGAAGGGGCCCAGTTGGTCACTGAGGTCAAAGATATCCTGCAACAACTCTGGCCTGGGCAGTCATCAAAACAAGAGTTAAAAAAACAGGAGGCGTTTACTGACCAGTTAGCCGAACCGGCGTTAAACGTCTACCAGCAGGTAAATTATGAGCCCCTTCATATCGATGATATAGCCCGGAAGTGCAGCTTGACTCCCATGGAGCTTTCCGCTATTTTACTCGACCTAGAGCTTCAGGGGGGTATTACTTCTCTCCCTGGCAACCATTATATTCGCGGGCGGCTGTAGATGACTAAAATCATTGCCCCCAAAGGATATAACCCTATGGAGAAATACTTTGCGTGAGCGCGTTCTGGCAATCGTCAATTTGATCGCCCAATATGTGCTGGGAGCGGATGACAGCCCAATCAGCGAGCAGGAATTAATTGCAGAACTGATGGCGGTCGGTTTTGAAGCGGAGGAGATCGGTGACGCTTTCTCCTGGATGGAATCGATTGCCCTGCAGCCGAATACGGCGCCGGAGGCAATCAATCCGCTGATGGTTCTTCCAACCTATCGCATTTTCAGCGATCAGGAAAAGCAACAGCTAAGTCCCGCTGCCCAAGGGTTTCTCATCAAAGTTAGAGCGATGGGGCTATTGACCGACGAAGCGCAGGAGGAGATCATTGATCGCGCGACGCGTTCTGCTGAGGATCCAGTCTCTGAGCAGGAGATGAAACTGATCACAATTCTGACCCTGCTCTCGCGATCGAGCAATCTCTGGTTGCGAGAAATAGACTGTTTCCTGGAAAACGACTGGGTCCGTATCTACCACTAAAACAGACCGGGTTGCGCACTTGTCGCAGCCCTTTTTATTTTCTGTAAAAAACTAGAAAAAGTCTTGGGGATAAAATGGCAAAAGCATTGGTTATCGTAGAGTCACCGGCAAAAGCAAAAACAATCGAAAAGTTTCTCGGCAAAGGTTACAAAGTTCTCGCGTCTTACGGTCATGTGCGGGCACTGCCCAGTAAACAGGGCTCGGTGGACACGGAAGAAAACTTCAAACCGAAATACCATATTCTCCCGGACAGCACAAAACAGATAAGCCTGTTAAAAAAAGAAGCCGCTGCATGTGACGAACTGATTCTCGCAACCGATCTCGACCGTGAAGGTGAAGCCATTGCCTGGCACCTTCTGGAAGCTCTTGGGATAGACGAGAACGCCAAGAAGCCTGTGGTAAAACGGGTCACTTTTCACGAAATCACAAAGTCTGCAATTGACGAAGCTATGGCCCACCCGCGCAAAATCGCCCGGGATCTGGTCGATGCACAGCAGGCCCGCTCAATTCTTGATTATCTGGTTGGTTTCAATCTGTCACCATTTCTGTGGAAGAAAATTCGCTATGGACTATCTGCAGGGCGAGTTCAATCCGTGGCCTTACGCGTCATCTGTGATCGTGAGGACGAGATTGATGCCTTTAAGCCTCGCGAGTACTGGAGCATTGAAGCACTGCTCAGCAATCTTGCCGATAATAATTTCAGTGCCAAACTCAATAGCTGTGATGGCAAGAAGTTGGGTAAATTCGCCATCGGCAACCAACAGCAGGCTGAAGAGATTCTTGCTGATCTTGAGCAGGTGCCGTTCCAGGTTACCGCGCTCGAAAAGAAAGAGCGCAAACGCAACCCGGCTCCGCCTTTCACCACCAGCACCCTGCAACAGGAAGCCAGCCGTAAACTTGGTTTTTCAGCGCGTAAAACCATGAGCGTTGCCCAAAAACTTTATGAAGGGATTGAAGTTGCTGACGGCACCCACGGCCTGATTACCTACATGCGGACCGATTCGGTTGCCCTGTCAACACTTGCAACCAGCGAGGCCTATGATGTCATCTGTCGCCTCTATGATGAAAAGTATGCCCTGAAAAAACCACGCACCTTTCGCAACAAAAGCAAGAATGCCCAGGAAGCTCACGAAGCCATCCGCCCAACCTCAATTGCACGAACTCCAGCTGAGTTAAAACCTCACCTCAGTTCTGATCAACAGAGACTTTACGAACTGATCTGGAAACGCACGGTTGCTTCACAGATGGCCCAGGCCATTTTTGATGCCACCAGTGTCGACATTGCCGCAGGTGAGCGCTACAGCTTCAGGGCAACGGGACAGGTGATCCGTTTTCCAGGATTTATGGCTCTTTACATTGAAGGCACCGATAACGGCAGTGATGAAAATAAAGAAGGACTTCTCCCCCCGCTTGCTGAAGGAGAAAAACTCCGCAGAGAAAGCCTGACCCCTGAACAGCATTTCACTCAGCCACCACCGCGGTTTACTGAGGCCAGCCTGGTGAAAATGCTTGAAGAATACGGTATCGGTCGACCTTCGACCTATGCCAGCATTATGAATACCCTGGTCACTCGCAAATACGTCCGACTGGAAAAACGCACCTTCTTCCCCGAAGATACGGGACGGGTGGTCACCAAGCTCCTGACCGAGCACTTCAGCCAATATGTCGACTATGATTTTACTGCCGAACTTGAAGAAGAACTCGATGCTATTTCGCGCGGAGAACTGGCCTGGGTTCCAGCGCTGAAACAGTTCTGGGATCCCTTCATTTCTTTACTGCGGCGTAAAGATCAGGAAGTCAGCAAAGCCGATGTGACCACAGAAAAAACCGACAAGACCTGCCCGGAGTGCAACAAGGAACTGGTTATAAAACTTGGCCGTTCTGGACGTTTTCTGGCCTGTTCAGGGTTTCCCGACTGCCGGCACACAGAACCCCTTAACGGTGAGAACAAAGAAGCGGAAGAACCAGTTTTTTCTGAAGAAGAATGTGAAAAGTGCGGCTCTAAAATGCTCATTAAAACAGGGCGTTACGGGAAATTCCTCGCTTGCAGCGGTTACCCGAAATGTAAGAACATTCAACCCTTGGAAAAACCCAAAACCCTCGATATCAGCTGTCCTGAATGTGGCGAAGGGGAAATGCAGGAGAAAAAAAGCCGTTACGGAAAGATCTTTTACTCCTGCAATCGTTATCCAAAATGTAAATATGCGCTCTGGAATCCACCAAAAAAAGAACCCTGTCCAAAATGCAATTGGCCGCTGACTGAAATTAAAACCACGAAGCGTTGGGGAACGGTTCAACGCTGTCCCCAGGAAAATTGTGATTGGGAAAAGGTACTGATCGCTCCTGAGAAGAAAGAGCCGGCCAAAAAGAAAACCGTCAAGAAAAAAGCAACAGAAAAAAAAGACGCTTGAGTCATTCACACAGAATAAACTTAACCGGTCGGGCCATAGAGTGCTCGGCCGTTTTGTTTTGATCAACAGGATAACGCTGATGGACATTACGATTGTTGGTGCCGGCCTCGCCGGCTGTGAAGCCGCCTGGCAAGCCGCCAAAGAGGGCTGTCAGGTGACCCTCTATGAAATGAAGCCACAACGCTTTTCAGCGGCGCATCAGAGTGAGAACCTGGCTGAGCTGGTCTGTTCTAACAGTTTGCGCGGTGCCGGAATGAATAATGCTGTTGGCTGCCTGAAAGAAGAACTCCGGAGACTTGGTTCGCTGTTTATTGAAGCCGCCGATGCCACAGCAGTTCCTGCCGGAGGAGCCCTGGCCGTTGATCGGGATGATTTCTCTACCTATATCAGCGAAAAGATTGCTGCCGAACCCAAGATCCATTTGGTTCGGGAAGAGCTCACCAAACTCCCTCATGATGGTACAACCATCATTGCCACTGGCCCTTTGACCTCTGACGCCTTGTCTGAAGAGCTAAAATCACTCACAGGCGATGAGCACCTTTATTTCTACGATGCCATCGCCCCGATCGTTGAAGCTGATTCGATCAATTTTGAGGTTGCCTGGCGGGCATCGCGTTACGGAAAAGGTGGGGACGACTATATTAACTGTCCTTTGTCGCAAGAGCAGTACTTTGATTTTGTCCAACAATTGATTGATGCTGATAAAGTTGCGGGACGAGAATTTGAAAAACTTATCCACTTTGAAGGCTGCATGCCCATTGAAGAAATGGCCCAGCGTGGTCCTCAGACGCTGTCATTTGGTCCGATGAAACCGGTCGGCTTGCCCGATCCAAAAACCGGTAGGATCCCCTATGCTGTCCTGCAGTTGCGTCAAGATAATCGCCATGCAAGCTTGTTTAATCTGGTCGGCTTCCAAACCCGCTTAACCTATCCTGAGCAGCAAAGAATTTTCCGGATGATCCCAGGATTGGAGCAGGCACGTTTTGCCCGTCTCGGCAGCATGCACCGTAATACTTTTATCAACGCACCAGCCTGCCTGAACGCAAGTTTGCAGTTTCAAAAGGCACCCCATATTTATGCCGCAGGACAGCTCAGCGGCGTTGAAGGCTATGTCGAGTCAGCAGCCTGCGGATTTTTGGCGGGTATTTTTGCTGCTTACCACCTCCGCGGAGAAGCGCTCCCCCAACCACCCCGAGAGACAGCACTCGGCTCGTTGCTCCATCACCTGTCGACCTCTGAAACAGAAGGGTTTCAGCCGATGAACATCAACTACGGCCTGTTTCCACCCCTGGAGGGGCGTAAAATGAAACGTGCTGATCGCCGCCTGGCGATGGCCCAGAGAGCTCTTGATGCGCTCCCGCAATGGTGGCTCCCAATCCAAGAAAAACGTCAGTGTCTCGGGGTTTCATAATGGACAGAGATATTATTCTGGCATCTGCCTCACCAAGAAGACGTGAACTCCTGGATCAAATCGGCCTGGTCTTCAATGTGATCCCAAGCAGCGTTGAAGAAAAAGAATTACCGGGAGAAACGCCTGAAGAACATGTCGTACGCCTGAGCCTGGAAAAAGCATTAGAGGTCGCCGGTCGTGACAACAGTCCTGCCCGCTGGATAATCGGCAGCGACACCATTGTCCTCTGTGATAACCAGATTCTCGGCAAGCCCAAGGATGCGCAGCATGCAACCATGATGCTGAAGCAACTCTCAGGCCGCGAACACAGGGTACTCTCAGGTTTTGCCGTAATTGATAGAGATTCCGGTCAACAGCGAGCTGAAGCAGTCAGCACCAGGGTGCGGTTTCGTCAATTGACAGATGATGAAATCGCGCGCTACATTGCTACGGGTGAGCCAACGGACAAAGCCGGAGCTTACGCGATTCAAGGACTGGGAGTCTGCTTCGTAGCCGAAATTGAAGGCAGCTATACCAATGTGGTCGGCCTCCCCCTGTGTCGACTGACACTGGCGTTAAAAGAACTGGGCGTCCCCCTACCGATCTGAAACAGTGGAGTCAGGACCAATGAACGCTATTGCCAGCAATATCGCCCGGATTTATCAACAGATTGAGCTGAGCTGCCGGCGGGTTGGGCGTAATCCTGAACAGGTCCGCCTGATTGCTGTATCCAAAATCAAACCAGCTGCGGACATTGAAAAAGCCTATCAAGCGGGCCAGTTGTTTTTTGGTGAAAGCTACGTTCAGGAATTTCGCGATAAATCACCATTGGTTAAAGAGCCGGTCAAATGGCACTTTATCGGCGGGTTGCAAAGCAACAAAGTCAAATATCTCCGTGGCAAGGTGGAGATGATTCATTCCGTCGATCGTCTTTCCCTGGCTGAAGAAATCGACCGTCAATGGAGTAAGATCGACGGTATCGCCAACATTCTCTTACAGGTGAATGTCGGCGATGAATCAAGCAAGTCGGGCTGTGCCATTGCCGAACTTGAGCAACTGACCATCCGGGTGGCGGCATTACCAAATGTGAAAATTTGTGGATTGATGTGTCTGCCGCCCCATTCCGACGATGCCGAGCAAGTACGTCCATTTTTCAAAAAGTTACGTGAATTGTCTGAACAGATCCGTGCACTGAAAATTCCTGGTGTGGAAATGACGGAATTATCAATGGGGATGAGTGGTGATTTTGAAGTAGCCGTGGAAGAAGGAGCCACACTGGTTCGCATTGGCACCGCTATCTTTGGTGAACGGATAAAAAAATGAACCGCGCGCCTTACCTGCTTTTTGATCTTGACGGAACCCTGGTTGATTCAGTCCCCGATCTGACATTTTCCTTAAACCGCTTACGTTCAGAAGCGAATTGTCCACCGCTGTCTCAGCAGCAGGTCGGTGCCATGGTCGGCGATGGCGTCAAAGCTCTGGTCAGAAGAGCCCTGGGCGATAAGCATTACAGCCAGCAGCGACTGGCCAGGTTTATGGAGATTTACGCACAGCATTTACTCGATAACACATCCTGCTTTCCCGGGATTGAAGAGCTTTTGAACAACCATTCTCCTGAAAGAATGGCCATCATTACCAACAAACCTTATCAGCTGACGATCCAACTGCTTGAGGGGCTGGATCTGCTTAAATATTTTAAAATTGTCGTTGGCGGTGACAGCTTCCCCCAAAAAAAACCAGACCCCATGCCGGTCCTGAAAGCATTGGAAGGACTCAGCGCCCGACCGGAACAGGCAATTATGGTCGGCGATCACCATACCGATATCAAGGCGGGTCGCGCTGCGGGAACAGCTGTCTGCTTTTGCACTTACGGGGTTGGCCATAACGACGGCTTGGCAACTGAATACACTGCGGAAAAGGCCACCGACTTACTGACACTTTTCCCCGGCCAAGCGCTTGACTGAGCAACGTCTCGGTTATCGGGAAATTGCCCTGTTCTTTTTTCCCCTGATCCTCAACGTCCAGTTGATGAGTATTTCCCATACGATCATCAACGGCGCGCTAGCCAGGCTTGATGATTACGTCACTGCCCTTGCGGGCATTTCTGTCGCCCTGATCGTTCACCTGTTCATCTCCTCCCCTTCATACCAGAATCATACTGTCACTCTCGCCGTTGTCCGGGGACGGAAATCCCTCATTGGTGTGTTGATATTTATCGCTCTGATTGCAGTATATGTAGCTATGATGTTGTCGCTGATCGCTTTTACGCCCGTCGGAGATTTCGTCTTGATCAAGCTTCTGGGAACACCGCAGAACATTGCCGAGGAAGCCAAAAAAGCACTCTGTGTACTCGTTTTTCTTCCCTTTTTCACTGGCCTCCGCGGATTTTGCCAAGGGCTACTGATCCGTGCACGTAGAACCGGCTTGGTATCTTTAGCCACTGGTGTGCGCGTAGTAGCTCTGTTTGGTTTCTTGACCGTCGGAAACTGGTGGTTTTCCGGTGCCCAGCTGGGAACATTTGCGCTGGTCAGCTGTGTTATCACAGAAACGCTGGTAATTTCCTGGCTTGCCTGGAAAACCCGTTTACCACTTGAACATTCCGCTACGGAAAAAAACACCCTGCAGGTTCTCCGCTATGCCTTTCCTCTGGCCTATTCTTCCTGTCTCCAACAAACAATTCCGCTATTGATCAGTTCAATCATCGGCCGTTTGAGTGATGGCCCACTGGCTCTCGCCGCTTTTGGCATAATCCGTGGCTTTCTTTTTCTCTTAGCCGGGCCGATGCGTAACCTGCAACAGGCATATCTCACCCTGGTAAAAACGGTTGAGGATAATTACAACCTGCTCCGCTTCAGCCTGATGCTCGCTACGGGTCTCGGCTTACTGATCATGTTAACGGCAGGTCCTTTGAATGCATTGATTCTAGGAAAAATCCTTGGAGTGGAACCCGAGCTACGCCACTATCTGCGCCTGTCACTAGCCGCATGTTCATTGTTTCCGCTGTTTTATGGCCTAACAAACCTTTTACGAGGATGGTTTTCCGGTGCTGATCAAACCGGTCAACTCGGACGCTCAACGCTGCTTAAAAGTGGTTTTCTTATTATTGTCTGGTGGCCACTGGTGACCCTTCAGCCAGCTATCTCCGGAATAGCTATTGCTATAGGATTGCTGATTTCCGCTGAGCTTCTGGAAGCTCTGTATCTCTACTATCAACGCCGACAGCAACCTGAGGCAGTACGCCGCCTTGCCCCATTTTAACCGACGCCATACAATGGAAGCATGCGGACCTCTACTAAAAAACACCCATGCCCCGATTGCATGCAGTGTCAATGGTGCAGCGCAGACCGATGTCGGCTCTGCCTTAAAAGTTCCTGTAAAAAAAAGTTGTCTTTCGCGGAACAGATTGAACTCTACGAAGAGATCAATGCGAGAGAGAACATTAAAAAGTAAAAAATTTGATCGTTTTACAACTGAAGCAGCATGATCCTTCAATTTGTGCTCAAGGATTCCCATAGCAAAGAACGTAAAAACATGTTTAAATACCGGTCTCAAAAATTCCTCAAATGCAGCAATCATCAGGGAGTAGATAAATGTACAGTTGTTCTGATTTGAAAAAAGGTCTAAAGCTGTTAATCGATGGTGAACCGCACGTTATTGTTCAATATGACTTTACCAAACCGGGGAAGGGTCAGGCCCTTTACAAGTGTAAACTTCGTAACATGATCACTGGATCCCTGTTTGATCGCACCTACCGGAGTGGTGAATCCTTTGAACCGGCCAGTCTGGATGAACGGGATATGCAGTATCTCTATCAGGATGAAAACGGCTATGTTTTTATGGATAAAAAGAACTATGAGCAGATTACCCTCAGCGAAGAAACCCTTGGTGATGATAAATATTTTCTGATTGATAATATGGACGTGGAAATCCTGATGTACGGTGAACGCGGTATTGGCATCAGCCTCCCGAACTTCGTTAACCTGCGTGTCACCCAGGCTGACCCATGGGTCAAGGGTGATACTGCCGCTGGCAACAACAAACCGGCAACCGTTGAAACCGGCTATACGCTTCAGGTTCCTTCTTTTGTCGATGAGGGCACTCTGATCCAAATTGACACCCGAACGGGGGAATACGCAACCCGCGTCAAAGAGTAATGCAGGAGCCTAACTGGCAAATAGCTCGTAAACGGGCAACCCTAGAAGCTAGAGCCCGGATCCTACAACAGATCCGGGCTTTCTTCATCGCCGCAGACTTTCTCGAAATTGAAACACCACAGCGGATTCCTGCTAATGCTCCGGAGCTCCATATTGAAGCAATCCCATCGGCAGACTGGTTTCTCCAGACATCTCCGGAACTCTGCATGAAACGCCTTTTGGCGGCGGGTTACGAACGACTGTTCCAGATCTGCCGCTGCTGGCGTGCTGGAGAGCGTGGTACGCGTCACCTCCCCGAATACAGTATGCTGGAATGGTACCGTAGCAATACCGACTACCAGAAGCTTATGAATGATTGCGAGCTCTTGTTGACCTCGCTCAAGATTGATCGGTCCCTTGCCTGGCAAGGTAAAGATATCGACCTTACTCCCCCCTGGCCTCGACTCACCGTCAAGCAAGCCTTTGTCCAGCACAGTCAGATTGGCCTAGATGAAGCGCTGTCAACTGATCAGTTTGAGACGATTATGACCGAACAGATCGAACCTGGCCTATCTTCCCGGCAACCCACATTTCTCATCGACTACCCAGTGGAACATGCCTCCCTGGCAAGGCGTAAACCTGATGACCCAACTGTGGCAGAACGCTTCGAGCTTTACATCGCCGGCCTGGAAATTGCCAATGGGTTTTCTGAATTAACCGACCCGGAAGAGCAACAAAAACGTTTTACTGCCGAAGAAGCCCTGCGCCGCAAAATAGGAAAAAGACCCTATCCATGCCCAGAGCCATTTCTCAAAGAACTTGCCGCTCTTCCACCTTCAGCAGGTATCGCCCTGGGAATCGATCGGTTGATAATGTTGCTATGCGACCAGAAAATTATTGATGATGTCGTGAGTTTCACTCCAGAACAGCTGTAATGCCCGCTATTTGAACCATCCGATAAGAACTATAAAAAAGCAAAAATAGAATAGCGTTATCAAATAAAAGTTAAAGTGGACTTATATTATTTAAAATTAATACCTTATATAATATTATTTTCTTTTATAGCAATATGAAATTTTTTCTATTCACCCTAAAAACCTGTGATTATCTCTTTCCAGCCATAAAAAAACAAACCCATAATAATTTCTATTTTTTTGAAACCTCATTCTACAATAATTTTAATCATTGACATGATTTTATAACATCATATTATGTCGCGAAATATAACGCACATCATCACGCAATATTTATCAAACAGTAGGTTAGATTATGTAGTAAAAACAACCAGATAGAGATCAATACAAGCAATTTCTAACAACATAACCAGGTTATTTGATATTTAGACACCCCAAAAAAAGCATACGAAACAACGAAATACCGTAAACACAAACCACTAAAATCACAAAAAAACGGCTTATAGGGGCTTTTCTGTCTCTGACGGGGCGAGAAATTTACTGACAAACGGGAAAACTCCTGTCTGGGAAGACAAATAATGAGTTACCCAACATAGATAAACAGCTGTTTTAGAGTGAAAAAGACAATGGCACAGGTCATGCTAGAAAGCTTCAGGTGAGAGCCTGACAATCGCCTTTAAAAGCTGGGCGGGTACTTTTGCTATCCACTTTTTCGGCAATAAAACCGGTTTCTGAAATTAAATGGAAATTAAATGGGGTGCAAACCCCGAAACTAAGGAGAGAGGAGTTTTTATTATGGGACACGGACCCGCTGTAAAACTAGGGAAAGATAAAGCGGCTACCTACAAAACCAGATTAGGGGTAAAAATGTTTATTGTCTACACTCTGGTTTATGCCACCTTTGTCATTTTAAACACGACAAATCCGAAAGTGATGGAGTCAATCATCTTTGGTCAGACTGCCGCTGTTATCTGGGGTTTTAGTTTAATCGTTCTGGCCCTGGTCATGGCCGTTATCTACAATCGCCTCTGCACCAATGCAGAAGAGCAGATGAACAGTTGAGGGGACAATAATCATGATATACACACAATCACCTTTGGCCATTGGCCTGTTCTGTTTCTTTGTTCTTTTTGTGCTCGGCCTTTCATTCTACATGTCACGCCGGACCCAATCAGCAGAGGGGTATTATGCTGCCGGAGGTAACATTCACTGGTTCACTAACGGCGTCGCCTTTGCCGGCGATTACCTGTCTGCAGCTTCTTTTCTGGGTATCTGCGGAATGATTGCAACCGCCGGCTACGATGGTTGGATGTACTCTATCGGTTATCTTGCAGGTTGGATCGTTGCCCTCTTTCTGGTTGCAGAGCCGATGAAACGGCTCGGCAAATACACTTTCACTGATGCTCTCGACTCTAAATTCAATTCAAAATCTATTCAGCTCATGGCTGCAATTTCAACCTTACTGGTTTCAGTCTTCTATCTGATTCCACAGATGGTCGGTGCCGGTGTTCTGGTCCAACCACTTCTAGGACTGCCGCACTGGGTTGGCGTTTGTATTGTTGGTATCGTTGTTACAATCATTGTTGCAACCGCGGGTATGGCCTCAACGACCTATGTTCAGTTTTTCAAAGGTGCTTTACTGTTGATCATGTCAACTGTTGTGGTTATCGCTGTACTTTTCCGGGGACTCTCAACGACCCCGGAAAACAATGGTCAGCCCTATCATGATTTTAAAACCCTCCATGCTGACAGCGCTTTGGTTCTGACTGAAGAGGGCTATACAACAGTCGCTGGGCTGGATTCAGAGCTCGGCAAAGCGGGTTTTGTAAAATTGGAAAAAGATGGCCAAGAAACCATCTGGCATCTGGTTAAAGCTGATACCGGATACACCCTTGAAGAAGCCTTGTTTGTGACTAAAATGGCGGATGGAACAAAGTTGTTCAACGGCGCCCCTGCTGAAGAAGGCAAATTTTTCCCTGTTGGCCATATTAAAGAACTAAGAATGAATGGTGAAGAAGTGACTGCGACGGGAGCCGTTGGTCCTTTTGCCTACCTTTCCGCCTTAAAGGACTCGACTATTGTCCTCTGGGGGAAAAAATATGTTAAGCAGGGGGACAAGACCCTGACAATTTATTACCAGAAGCCGACACCGGGCTCACGCGTCTTACGGCCTGGGTTGAAATTCAAGGTCGACAACGCCACTGGCCTGCAGAAATTCAATTTCATGTCACTGATGCTGGCGCTTTTTTGTGGTACGGCCGCTCTGCCACATATCCTGATTCGTTACTACACTGTTCCCAGTCAGGCGGCTGCACGTAAATCCACCATTGTTGCTATCGCCGCTATCGGTTTCTTTTATATTCTCACCCTGTTCCTGGGAATGGGTGCCATGACCAACGGTGTCATCAATATCACCGACAACAATATGTCAGCACCATTACTGGCTTTATCTTTTGGTGTCGTCCTTTTTGCGATCATCTCATCGCTGGCCTTTGCAACAGTTCTGGGAACAGTTTCCGGTCTGATTGTTGCCGCTTCTGGGGCCATAGCTCACGATCTAATGGATAATTTCATGGGCATGAAGATGACCGATCGCGGCAAGGTGCGTGCCGGTAAAATTTCAGCTATTGTAATCGGCTGCATTGCCATCTACCTGGGGATCGTCTTCGAAGGCATGAATGTTTCCTTCCTCGTTGGCTGGGCTTTTGCCGTCGCTGCTTCTGCAAATCTCCCGGCAATTTTGATGCTGCTTTTCTGGAGCAAAACAACAGCCAGAGGGGTTGCTGCGTCCATTCTGGTTGGTTTGATTAGTTCACTCGGCTTGATCCTTGTATCGCCAGACATGTGGGTGCGCTATGGCAAGTTACCCGCCGAAGCACCGGTTCAATTCAACAGCCCGGCGTTAATTTCTATTCCGCTTTCCTTTTTGGCGCTTGTTATTATATCGATGATGACTCAAAAAGATGTTATCAAAGGACATTCAGCTGAAAGAGCCTGATTGAAACTTGTACCTTAAACCATTATTTGCAATACTTTGGGCCACCCTCGGGTGGCCCAAAGTATTATCAGGATATTCGTCATGAAACGTTTTCGTATCACTATTCTTGCGATTTGCCTTGTTCTTGCCTGGCTGGGCTATTCTGATCTGAGCGTTCTGTTGCGCAACCCAGAACCTTTGGCTATTTCACTGGCTGAACTGGAAATTTCTGGAGCACCGAGAGAGTGGCTGAGGATCAGCGACGGAACTCAGGATCTGCTGCAGGCCATCAACATGTCTGGAACCATCGAGATTGGTTCCTTCCTGGTACCGCTTAAACAAAATTCAAATTCTGAAATAACAAAAGTCTGGTTTGAAACAAGAGACCCCGTAATCATTGAAGCACTAAAAACATATTATTTCATGCTGGACACTGACAAACAACGCCAGCAGTTCTTGAATGAAAACATCCAGCTGTTCTATAAAAAACGTCCGGTCACAGGGATGACTGCTGACAATCTGGTTTCCAGTTCAAATCAAAAAAAGCTGTCTAAACTCTTACAACAAATGAATGTTCCGGTAACAGAAGATACTCTGTTTATCAGTGAAGGGAAGCAACCTGCTCGTTGGCGGGGAATCTTTTTTGTCGGAATTGCCCTCGTTGGTCTGGTTAAAATCTTCTTGATTTCTGCAAGCCCCTATGGAAACAAGGAGAATGAGAAATAAGACTGGGGCCATGGATTCTCGACCCCAGTCTTCTCCGTTTATTCAATCCAATCACAAAGTTTATCAATAGCGGTCAAAACCCGCTCACAATATACGCGCAGGTAAGCTTCATCTACAGGCTGATCCGCTGAAAATTGCTCAACTGCAGCTAAGGCCCTGGCTCCATCGAAATCAACAAAAGCAAGCCGTGCAGTCAACTCTCTTTTGGGGCGGCCAAAGCTACTTCCCGGCAAAATTGCGACGCCTGTTTGCTGTAAAAGTTGCTGGCAAAAAACTTCTCCGTTAGTAATACCTCTGGCCTCCAAATTTTCTCTGAAAGGCTCAAAATCGGGCAACATGTAAAACGCCCCATCTGGACGCGCAACAGTCACGCCCGCTACGCTTAGCCGTGACCAAATCCAGTCAGCCAAGGCGCTCAAAATCTTACGTGAATTAAAGAGATAGCGCTCAAGCCTGACACTACCTTCAAACGCTTTGACAGCGGCATATTGAATTGGAGCACTGGTCGCAGTGAAGGTTTCACTGGCGACAACGGTCATTGATTCCATTAACCATTTGAGTTCTTCCGGGAAAGCAAATGTGCCCAAACGCCAACCGCCAGCTCCGGCCCATTTACTCAACCCACTGGCAATTATTGTTCCCTCCGGGTAATAACGGGCAATCGACTGATGACATCCTGCAAAATTCAGCTCACCATAAATTTCGTCGGAAAGGAGGATAATCCGGTATTTACGCGCAACTTCAGCCAGTGCTTGAAGTTGATGCGGCGCATAGGAACAGCCCGTCGGGTTATTGGGATAATTCAAAATAACGATGCGGGGTTTACTCGGATCAGCGGCACAAAAATGTTCCAATTCTTCCGGCGTCAACAGCCAGTTATTTTTTTCATCCGTTTCCAGCCAATGTACATGTCGACCGACAATATGAGCTTGTGGCGCATATGAGACCCAGCTGGGTGTCGGGATAACCAGGTCGCCGTAATAAACCAATTGAAGGATAAACATCAATTCTTTGGATCCCGGCCCTATCAATATATTTCCCTTGGAGATTGGTAAATCTTGTGTCCGACGGTAATAACCGGCAACAGCGTCACATAGCGCCGGAAGTCCACGTACCGGAAGATAGTCCTTCTGATGAGCGTTGTTCTGCAACTCACGGACAATAGGTTCTGGTACGGGGAAGGGTGATTGTCCCAAACCAAGTTTATAGACCTGTTTACCTTCGCTAATCAGACGATTACTCTCCTCGTTGATCCCCAGTGTAGCGGAGATCGGGAGCCCCCGAACGTTAAGATTTAAATGAACCTCATGCTGACCGTTTTTCATAATAGGCTAACTCCTGTCTCCATATCACCTTATCGGTTGTTAGATAAGTTTAGAAGTGACAATCAAACGCATCCAGCGATGTCGAATGTCGACATTATTCCAAAAAGCATAAAAAAACAACCCTTATTTGAAAGTTAAAGGTTGAATTTTGCTACAAATAAAGGGCCGAAAAAAACTCGGCCCCGAAAGATTTATCTGTTGAAGGTTAGGCAAGAGCAATAGTGCTATGCCGCATCCTGTTAGTTAAGATAACTGGATCAATGACCTCTCCACAGGCGCTGCATTTCCAAGCATCAAACGCTCGGACAAAATCATAATACTTTTCTGTGTACATCCTTCCTTTGCATTTTGGACATTTCATATTCAGCCCCCATGACATGTTTAGTAAGCATTCTGACTAGAATACAATTACATAAGTCATGCCAAGAGCGCACCAATTAGTGACCTTAACTGTTTGAAGACATTTATCTTAATTATTTCAGTTAGTTAAAATTAAGGCCTAGATATTTCGTCCAAAAAACCACCACATCTTAAAAACATAACGATCGAAATTGTCATATTTTCGTCAGTATTTTGACGCCCTCCCCTGTAAAAAACCGGGAATAGAAAGGTATTCCCGAAGCGGAGCATAAAATATTCAATTCGGTTGAGGCAAGCTCTAATGAAAGAAAAGGTATCCTAATATCGCCAACTAACTGGCGGGATCCTCCCATATCGCCAAATAATTGACGGCTGACAAGAAAATGGCCTCGCGCAGAAAACGAGGCCATAGAAAGGTAGCCATCAAATAGAGGTTATAAATTGTCTTTATAAAGTTTGTATGTCAGCGCATCCGCTAAAGCCTGATAGGAAGCATCAATCACGTTGCTACTTACACCGACAGTTCCCCAGCGAGAGTCCCGGTCGCCCGATTCGACCAGAACCCGGATAACGGAGTCGGTTCCCTGACTCGATGGTAGTACGCGAACCTTGTAATCGAGCAGCTTCACTTCTGCAATCTGCGGGTAAAAGCTTACAAGGGCATTCCGCATTGCGGTATCCAAGGCATTGACCGGTCCATTGCCATCCGCAGCCGTGTGTTCGATCTTACCCCCGACCTTAACCTTGATCGTCGCCTCCGACACTGGTGCCTTATCACTTTCACGCAGGGTATCAATGACCCGGAAGGCGTTCACGGTAAAGTAATGCTTGAGCTTACCCATGGCTTTCAACATCAGCAGTTCAAAAGAAGCCTCCGCGCCTTCAAACTGAAACCCCTTATTTTCCAGGGCTTTGATATCCTCAAGGATTTCAAGAGTGACGGGGTCTTTGCTATCCAGTTCAATGCCGCATTCTTCCGCTTTCACTAGGATATTCGAGCGACCAGACAGATCGGATACAAGCACTCGCGTGCGATTACCGACTAACTCCGGGCGGATATGCTCATAGGTTTCCGGGTGACGTTGAATCGCGGAAACGTGTACGCCGCCCTTGTGGGCAAAAGCAGAGTTGCCAACGTAGGCATTATGTTTGTTGGGAGTTAAATTTGCCAGTTCATACACATAACGTGAAGCACTGCGGAGAGAAGCTAACTTTCCATCGATTAAACAGTCCCGCTTGAGTTTCAGGCTGAGCGACGGAATTATAGAGCACAGGTTGGCATTGCCGCATCGTTCCCCGAATCCATTCATGGTTCCCTGCACGTGGACGGCGCCGCAGTCAACTGCTATCAATGAATTCGCAACAGCGCACTCACTGTCGTTATGGGCATGGATTCCCAATGGCGTTGAAACTGTTTTTCTCACTGCTTTCATAATCGCCGGGATTTCATGAGGCAAGGTCCCGCCATTGGTATCGCAAAGAACAATGCAGTCAACCTGAGCATCAGCGGCGGCTTTAAGCGACTGTAGAGCATATTCTGGATTGGCCTTATAGCCATCAAAGAAATGCTCGGCATCATAAATAACTTCAGCGACGTGCTCTTTAAGATAAATCAGTGAATCATTGATCAATTCGAGGTTTTCTTCCAAGGAAATCCTGAGCGCCTCACGCACGTGAAAATCCCATGATTTACCAAAAATCGTGACTGTATCAGGCTTTGCTTCAATGAGCATTTGGATATTGTTATCTTCAGCCGGGGTCACCTTTGCGCGCCGCGTTGAACCGAATGCCGCAATTTTGCTGTGGCTTAAGGTTTCGTGCCGAATGGCTTGAAAGAAGCTAATATCCTTGGGATTGGATCCCGGCCAGCCGCCTTCAATGTAATCAATACCCAGTTCATCCAGACGCTTGGCAATACGGACCTTATCCTCAACCTGAAAAGAGATATCTTCTGCCTGAGTCCCGTCCCTCAGGGTCGTATCATAAAGTAATACCCTACCCATTACATAGCACCCTTTCCCAATCTAAGCAGGCTTCAACTTTCGTTATTGTCTCGGTGATCCAGACCAAAAGCTTCGTGCAGCACACGAACCGCCAATTCAGTATATTTTGACTCAATAACGCAGGACACCTTTATTTCGCTGGTTGAGATCATTTCAATGTTGATTCGTTCACGGGACAGGGTTTCAAACATCGTACTGGCGACACCGGAATGGGAACGCATACCAACCCCGATGATCGACACTTTGGCAATATTTTCATCGCCCTTAACCCCAGAGGCTCCGATCTTTTGGGAAATGTCCTCTACTATTTGCAACGCTTTTTTGTAGTCTGACTTGGGAACCGTAAAAGTCATGTCCGTGAAACCGTCATGCGAAACGTTCTGAATAATCATATCCACGGTAATGTTTGCGTTGGATAAAGGCATAAACAGCTGTGAAGCAATCCCAGGCTGATCTGGAACTCTCAGTAAAGAAATTTTTGCTTCATCTTTATTATAGGCAACCCCTGAAACCAAAACGGTTTCCATATCTGAATCCTCCTTCATAACCAGAGTTCCTGGATTATCGTTAAAACTTGAACGGACATGAACGACTACACCATATTTTTTTGCAAATTCCACTGACCGGATCTGTAAAATTTTGGACCCGAGAGAGGCCATCTCCAGCATTTCGTCGTATGAGATTTTATCCATTTTAGACGCTTCTGTGACGATTCTGGGATCAGTTGTATAGACGCCATCTACGTCCGTATAGATCTCGCAGACATCGGCTTTAAGCCCGGCGGCAACAGCAACGGCAGAAGTATCAGAACCGCCTCGACCGAGAGTGGTAATATCTCCGTTCGCGTCAACGCCCTGGAAACCGGCAACAACGACAATTGTACCTTCCTGTAAATCTTTGCGGATATTTTTATCCTCTATTCGCTCAATACGTGCCTTCGCGTGAACGGTATCGGTGACAAACGGGATCTGAAAGCCGCAATAACTTTTGGCTTTGTACCCCATAGATTGAAGACACATCGACAGAAGAGCTATGGAAACCTGCTCTCCGGTTGAAACCAAAACATCGTACTCACGCTCATCAGGAAACTCGCAAATTTCTTCAGCAAGAGCAACCAGCCGATTTGTCTCTCCCGACATGGCAGAGACGACGACGATAACTTCATTCCCCTCGTCATAAGTTTTGGCCACTCGACGTGCAACATTGCGAATGCGCTCGATGCTCCC
>JAPHSA010000186.1 GCA_026193235.1 Deltaproteobacteria bacterium
ATTGGCTGTGTCAATACCCGCCCCACGAAGGTGAAAATTTTGCCCGTGGATTCCTGGGCCGTATGCTGTTTTCAGGCGATGAAGCCACCAAAATGACGAACGTCCTGAGCGGCGGGGAAAAGGTGCGTTGCATGCTGTCACGGATGATGCTGACCAACGCCAACGCGTTGATGTTCGACGAACCGACCAATCACCTTGATATGGAATCGATCACCGCACTTAACAACAGCCTGATCAGTTTTCCCGAGGTCATTCTGTTTACCTCGCACGATCATAAGTTTGTTTCTACGCTTGCCAACCGGATTGTTGAATTAACTCCCGGTGGGGTCATTGACCGGGTTCTGAGCTTTGATGAGTATCTGGAAGATGCCGGCATTAGTGCTCTGCGCGAGAAGCTATGCCAGGGTCAAGTCAATTTAAACCTGTAGAGAAATACAGAGAGGAATGCCATGGCCCTGCCCTGGAAAACACTCGACCGGTTTATGATTGAAGAAGAGGGGAACCTTGAATTGCGCCAACGAGGCCCAGGCGATTTTCTCATAACCATCGGCCCACAGATCCTGATGAACAGTAAGGCCCAGCGTTCTGAAATCGCCCTGGGGAAACTCGGCTGCAGCGGTTTGAAGAATCACCCCGGTCCGCGAGTCCTGGTCGGTGGGCTGGGAATGGCAATTACTCTGCGTTCAGTGCTTGACAATTTGCCCGAGACAGCCCAGGTCATCGTTGCTGAGCTCAACCCGAAAATTCTTGAATGGTGCCTCGGTCCACTTGCGGAGTTGACCAGTGGAGCTGCCACAGACCCGCGTGCCAGCGTAATCATCAAGAATGTCGCTGATCTGATTCGCCAGGCAGATAACGCAAGCTTCGATGCCATTATTCTTGATCTCTATCGAGGTCCCCACCCGCAGACTGATCAACTGAATGATCCGATTTACGGGAGCCGCGCCATTGAATTCAGCCACGCTGCACTCAAACCTGGTGGAGTCTTTGCTATCTGGGGCGAGAATCCGGATACCAGTTTTGAAAAACGCCTCACTGCTGCGGGTTTTCAAGTCCAATGTGAGCGACCTGGAAAAGGGGGCTATCGTCATGCCGTATGGATAGCCGAAAAAGCCCCTGTTCCCCGGAGAAAATAACTTCTGGACAAAAAACTGCCAATTCGAGTTGAACCTAAACCGAAGAGAAAAAATATTCATGAATGATTTTGACCTGGATGGACATGATTTTGTCGAACTGAACAACCTGTTAAAGCTGACCGGGTTGTGCCCCAGCGGCGGTAGCGCAAAGATGGTGATAGCCGAGGGACAGGTCAATGTCGACGGTCAGAGAGAACAGCGCAAGCGCTGTAAGATTCGTCCCGGGCAAGTCGTTGACTTTGCGGGACAGGAGATCAAGGTTATCCAACAAGCGTTTAAAAAACCCAACTCATAAAACCCGCAACAAGTACTCATTTCCCCTTTTTATGTAGTTATTTACACAGTTCCTTCCAAATCATTATTTCAGGCTAACCAAAACAACCCACTGCTGAATTAATAATCTAACAATATTAGCCTGTTAGAAATATTGATCAATATTTGTGCATTAGGATCATTTTTTGCACTACAACTGCCTGACCACAAGCTGGAAATTGCCACAGGCTATCCACTTTTGCCTAATTTTTAGACATAACTCACCGCAGGAGGAAACATCATGGCAACACCTTTAGACGAAAAAATTGAACCGATCTATCAGGAAGTCCTGGCTCGCAATCCTGGCGAAATTGAATTCCATCAGGCCGTAAGGGAAGTCCTGGAATCACTGGGCCCGGTCTTGGTTAAAAATCCCGAGTTTGCTGAGCACAAAATTATCGAGCGCATTTGTGAGCCGGAACGCCAGATCATCTTCCGCGTTCCCTGGGTTGACACCCATGGCGTTGTCCAGATCAACCGTGGCTTCAGAGTTGAATTTAACAGCGCCCTTGGCCCCTACAAAGGTGGGTTGCGTTTTCACCCTTCTGTCTACCTCGGTATTATCAAGTTCCTTGGGTTTGAACAGATTTTCAAAAACTCCCTGACCGGCCTGCCGATTGGTGGCGGGAAAGGTGGTTCTGACTTTGATCCAAAAGGAAAAACCGATGGCGAAATCATGCGCTTTTGCCAGAGCTTTATGACCGAACTTTACCGCCATATCGGCGAGCATACCGACGTCCCTGCTGGCGATATCGGTGTCGGCGGACGGGAAATCGGCTTCATGTTCGGGACCTACAAGCGTATTACCAACCGCTGGGAAGCTGGCGTGCTGACCGGCAAAGGACTGAACTGGGGCGGCTCGCTGGCGAGAACCGAGGCTACCGGCTATGGTGCCGTTTACTTTGTCGACGAAATGCTAAAAGCCCGCAAAGACAATTTTGATGGTAAAATCTGTTCCGTTTCCGGAAGTGGCAATGTCTCCATTTATACCATTGAGAAAATCCAACAGCTTGGTGGTAAAGTTGTGACCTGTTCCGATTCAAACGGCTACATCTATGATGAAAAAGGTATCGATCTGAAACTGGTTCAGCAGCTGAAAGAGATTGAACGCCGTCGGATCAAGGACTATGTCAACTACCGCAAAGACGCGAAATACGTCAAGGGCGGCAACATCTGGGAGATCCCCTGCCAGGTTGCCATGCCTTCAGCCACGGAAAATGAAATTAATGGCAAGGACGCTAGAATTTTAGTCGAAAATGGCTGTATCGCCGTAGGCGAAGGCGCTAACATGCCAACGACGCCAGAAGGAATCAGCATCTTCCAAGGGGCCAAGATCGCTTATGGTCCGGGCAAAGCTGCTAACGCCGGCGGCGTTGCCACAAGTGCCCTGGAAATGCAGCAGAATGCCTGCCGTGACTCCTGGGATTTTGCCTCTACGGATCAAAAACTGCAAAGAATTATGCAGAACATCCATAAAGACTGTTTTGAGATGGCAGACAAGTATGGCGATCCAGGCAATTATGTCCTTGGCGCCAACATTGCCGGCTTCATTAAAGTGGCCCGTGCCATGCTGGCCATGGGTGTCGTCTAAATATCTCGCTCAATAGACCAATAAAAAGCCTGGTTTCTGCCGGGCTTTTTTCATTGTTATTGCTGGTATCCCTCTATTTCTTGAATATTCTTGTCTAAATCGGCCTCCGATTTTTGCTTGAACCCCGCCATCTGTTCTTGCGTCAACAACACCACTGATTCTGATAGCAAAACCGCCACCCTGAGAGGTGGCGGCATGTCAAATTTTACCAGTAATGCAATTGTGGCTGATTTCTTCGAAATTCATTCTCAAATGTGAAACACTGATTATTGAAATGCCAAATCAGATCAGTTAATCTTTAGAAAATACCTGCCCTATCATTGATCAACATGCAAAAAGCCTTACCCCGCAAAAAAATTGATTCGTCCTGCCAAAACCAGTTTAGCTAATTTCTGTGCCTATTCTTGGACAACTATTGAACCAATCACTTTTTATCCCTGATTTTGCTTTTTCTATTCAGACAATAACCTTATCGGCCTTTTCTATCAGTTCTTGAAGCTGTAGAAGACCTCCATTGTTTGCGTGTGGACATCCTGAATGATATCTTTCTGCAGATTGAGACTGGCCAAAAGTTCCGGGTCACCGCCATTTTCAGGCCCTGACTGGATGATATCGTCAGCGAGCTGGACCATGGCGACCACCTTATCGAGATCCCCTGAAAACATGCAGTCATGGTGATGAAGTATGAGTTTTTGAATCGATTCCGGATAATTCCATTTTCGGGCGATCATTGCGCCTATTTCCGCATGCCGTTCATTTATAAATTCTTCAAACAGCGTATTGTCAATGCTGATGTCATGGGCAAGACTTATGATCACGGTCTTCCCCAAATCATGCAATAAGCCGCCGAGGAAAGCCTCTTCCGGGTCAATTTTGCATTTACGTGCCAAGCCGCTGGCGAGAAAGGCCGTTTTAAGGGCATCATCAAGGATTGCCTGCAATTGCTGCTGGGGCATGTTCGAAAAATTCATCTCGTTCATCTTGATGGCGGTTGTGATGTTTAAGATAGCCCGCATTCCCATCCGCGCAATGGCCATATGAATAGAGTCGATCTGCCCTCCTGACGAGTAAACGGCAGAGTTCGCCACCTTGAGAACTCGGGACATAAGGACCTGGTCAGTCATGATAATCCGCGCTATTTCAAGGAACGTGGAGTTTTCATCCTCGATGACGGATAACAGGCGCATGATGATGTGAGGCAGCACCGGCAACTGGAAATCATCATTCTCCAGACGTTCATTGATCTTTTCCAGAGATTTGAATGCTTCCTGACGTTCTTTCGCCCGTTCATCGGATTGACGAATCGAATCAAAAATCATCCCTCCGATTCCCAGCTGGATAGGGGCATCCGCGGCATAATCGGGAATAGGTGTGGTGACGGTAAAGGCGCCGGTTTTGGATTGGATGATTTTCAGCAGAAGAGCCACGACCTGACGGGAGAAAACCTCGGTCAGCGCATCGATAGAAATATATTTGGCATCGATAAGGAAGCGAGTTAAGAGGATGCCGCTCCGTCTGCTTTCCGTTAGAGCATGGAGTAGCAGGGATGCGTTGAGAACCTCGCTTCGAACCATAAACTCACCGAGACGGAAACTCCGGTCACTGGACGAGGCATAGCTAATCTTGCCTTTTTCCAGGTAGAAAGTTGCTTCGAATCCTTTGCCGGCGATGTTCAGCACACAGGTTTTCCTGCTTAACTCGAGCCACTGTAGAAGATCGGGCAGAGGCATCGCCTCTATTGTACCTTGGAGTAGAACTATCATATGTCGCTTTAATTGATTGGGTTTAAAATCGTAATGTCGTATCCCAGCATATAAAATACAAAACTGATGTTGGCTTCCTGTCGCGTATTCCGGCAAGCCAGTATACTGAGCTCACATGTGTCCCCGACCTTTTCTCCGACTAAGTCATAAAATACTAAACATCGCTAATATAGTCTGTATGCCTTCATCTGGTCAAAATTTAATTCTTCGCATTACATTGCTAAAAAAAATACCTGCCCGGTTGTCTGATCCCAGACTGAGGATGAAGCCTAGTTATGATTGCGGCAAACCACGGACAGGAAAATTACATCTTTTACACTGCTCCTGCGAAACAAGCAATTCGTCCATGCACGATTATAAAAATATAGCGATTTCGCCTGTTAGATTTAGTCTGTTTTCAGGCCGATTTCCAGGCGACCTATTTTAAACTTGTAGCTTAACTCGGTGTCCACTGACCCGAGGGAGCGTCAAAAAATA
>JAPHSA010000212.1 GCA_026193235.1 Deltaproteobacteria bacterium
CAATCCGAGTGGTTCCAGCCAGCGCAAAAGCAACTACCAATGGCGGTGAAGCGAGCCAATTGGCCTTGGTCTGCGCATGAATGCGACCTTCAAAGTTGCGGTTTCCGGACAAAACCGAGCAGACGCTTAAATTCCCGTCATCTATAGCCTGGGCAATCGGACCGGCCAGAGGGCCAGAATTCCCAATGCAGGTAGTGCAACCATAACCGACGATGTTGAATCCCAGTTGGTCGAGATAGCTTTGCAGCCCCGCCTTGGCCAGATAATCGGTAACCACCTTGGAGCCCGGTGCGAGAGATGTCTTGACCCAGGATTTCTGCGTCAACCCTTTTTCCACCGCCTTTTTCGCTACCAGCCCGGCCGCCATCATAACCGCAGGGTTAGATGTGTTGGTACAGGAGGTGATCGCAGCAATCACGACATCACCATGTTTCAATTGATCTTGGCTATTCTGGATCGGTACTGCTTTGCCCTGCTCTTCCCGCGGGAAAACCGCTTCGGTCGAGCTGCGCAGCTGCTCGAGGAGAACCCGATCCTGTGGACGTTTTGGCCCGGCAAGGCTCGGGCGGACACTCGACAAGTCCAGCTCCAAAACGGCACTGTATTGGGGCTCAGCAAGGTCGTCTGTTCGCCAGAGTCCCTGTTCCTGACAATAGGCTTTAACCAGAGCGATGGTTTCTTTACTGCGCCCTGACAGGGTCAAGTAATCCAAAGTAATTTGATCTATGGGGAAGAAACCACAGGTCGCTCCATATTCTGGGGCCATATTAGCAATGGTCGCGCGGTCAGCTAATGGTAACTGAGAGAGCCCGGCACCAAAAAATTCGACAAACTTTCCGACCACACCCTGCGCACGCAACATTTGCGTCACCGTTAACACCAAATCTGTTGCGGTGACCCCCTCACTCAAAGCTCCCGTCAAGCGAAACCCTATAACCTCCGGTATCAACATCGAGATCGGCTGACCCAACATGGCAGCTTCCGCCTCGATGCCACCAACTCCCCAACCGAGCACACCAAGTCCATTGATCATGGTCGTATGGCTGTCCGTTCCAACCAGAGTGTCGGGATAGGCCCAGGTTTGGCCATCGGCCTCATGGGTCCAGACTGCCTGAGCGAGATATTCCAGATTGACCTGGTGGCAAATTCCTGTTCCGGGCGGTACTACACGAAAATTGTCAAAAGCCTTCTGTCCCCAGCGTAAAAAAGCGTAGCGCTCACGATTGCGCGCCATCTCTTTTTCAACATTGGCAGCAAAAGCACCAGCATTGCCATACTGATCGACCATCACCGAATGGTCAATCACCAGGTCAACCGGAATCAATGGATTGATCTTCGCCGGGTCTCCGCCATTTTTTGCCACTGCATCGCGCATTGCCGCAAGGTCAACAATAGCGGGGACGCCGGTAAAATCCTGCATCAAAACCCGGGCTGGGCTGTATGAAATTTCACCGGGTTGCTCTTGCCGCGGTTGCCAATTAGCAACCGCTTCAATATCACCTCTTTGAACGGCTTCGCCATCCTCTTTACGCAGCAGGTTCTCCAATAACACCTTAATGGTGAAGGGCAACCTCGCGACCTGAGTTCCTAAACCGGCGGCATTCAAACTGTGATATTGATAATGGCGCCCTGCTACATTCAGGGACTTCTGACTGTTGAATGAGTTGCCTGACATCGGCGACCTCCTCTTCTTGAGTTGTCATCAGGATAAATTAAAACGCAAGTCTAACCGCTTTTTCTTCACAGCGATAGTCCATGCTGATATTCATTTTTTAGTATTTTATGCAAGACTCGCTGGAATAAATATCAGTGGACCCCGAAGAATCTATCATTTCTAGAGCAATACCTGATTTTAATGTATAGTAAACCAGAAAAAGAAAAAATATTCTCTTTCATGGCGTTATAGCAGGATAAACAGCACATTCATTAAAAAATAACATTGTTTTTAACTTTCGCTTGTGCTAGAAGCGGAACTAATCGTGTCTCGGTAGCCCTCGACAAACGTATAAAAGGAGTAAAGCATGGCAGAAGGTACAGTAAAATGGTTTAATGATTCTAAAGGTTTTGGTTTTATCGAACAGGACAATGGCCCAGACGTCTTTGTTCATTTTTCAGCGATCCAGTCAGAGGGATTCAAATCCTTGGCTGAGGGGGATAGAGTCACTTTTGACGTTATCCAGGGTGACAAAGGTCCACAATCTGCAAACGTAATGAAAATTTAATTTAGACCGTTATCAACGGCTTGCGCTAAAGATAGCAAGTCCCTGAGGGTATACCAAAAAAGCCCCGCAACTATTGTTGCGGGGCTTTTTCTTTCTCAAATTTATTTCGCCCGCTGAACTCCTTTGCGGGGACAAAGGTCAACCAGCGGACAGATACTGCAGTGGGGAGTAGGAGCTTTACAGAGGGCGCGACCATGGGCGATTAAAATGTGGCCCATCTGGATCCAGTCCTGGGGGGGGATAAGCTTGCATAGGTCTTTTTCTATCTGCACCGGATTATCCGAATTTGTCCAACCGAAGCGGAAAGCCAGGCGCTTAACATGGGTATCAACAACCATTCCCGGAATCTGGTAGGCATTCCCGAGAATTACATTCGCTGTTTTGCGCCCGACACCATTTAAGGCCACCAAAGCCTCCAACTCCGCCGGTACCTGACCCTGATGACGACTGAGAACCTGCTGGGCACAAAGTATAAGGTTCTTGGCTTTATTGCGGAAAAAACCGGTGGACCTTATTAACCCTTCAACCTGTTCCTGAGTGGCTGCCGCCATCTGCTGTGGATCGGGCAAGATCTGGAACAACTTTGCTGTCACCTGATTCACCCGCTTATCGGTACATTGAGCCGACAGGATTGTCGCCACCAGTAATTGCCATGGGTTACGATATATCAGTTCGCAATGGGCTTCAGGATAAAGCTTTTCCAGATCCCGTAATAAATTCAAGGCATTTTCGGCTTTTTTCATCATTTAAACCAGGTTGACGACGGGCATAAGGTTAGCAAGCAGGGAATTCACTATCCGCAGACGGGATCCGGCTGTTTCGCCGCGACTCTTGTCCTTTGTCTTAGCTTGAGAACCTCACGAGTATCTCTGGTTTCCACGGTAAGAACCAGTGGCAGGTGGGTTGAGGCTTTACGCGCTTCAGCGGTCATGATGACATTCCCGGCGAGCGCATGGATAGGTCCGCGAAAATAAATTCTATCGCGCCCCCAGAGGGGTAGTTTTGCTGGAAAATTGGCCCGCCATAGAGGTAAACGCGAACGTTTTAGCTGATCGCTAAGCTGCATTTGGCCATGGCCCCAGAGCGGCAAACCAAAATCACCAGCAACAATGGCAGCACAGGGGAGGGAGGGGTTGTTCAGTAGTTGATCGCTGAGAAGACGCCCGATCTGTTCCTTTCTTTGCCACAGATCCCAGGAAAGCGAAAGATTAAACAGATGAACGCGCTCGTCGTCACGCACAAAATCAGCCCTGACACAGTAGCAACCATAACCGAGTGGAAAATTGTGGATATTACTGAGCGGATAACGGGATAAATAGGCACAGCCCCCTTCAGCATCGGGCCCATAAACCTCAAGGCCAACCCGTTCGGCAAGTTGAGAAACGGAACCAGTGCCAATTGTCGAGCCAAGCTGTTGAAGCATGACCAGATCCGGCTGTTGAGCCCGAATAATTTCTGCACTCAACTCTGGGGCCAGTTGTCCAGAGACATCCTTAGCGCTGTTTATGTGATAACTCATGAGCCGGAACGTCGACATTCCATATCCTTTGTGAGGATCGTCTGGCGATCAGCTTGACCACTAAGCTGCAAACCCGTAAGCGTTAAGGGGCTTATTTATTCAACTCTGCGGATACTCTCTATGGTGACTTTAGGCTCGGGAAAATCTCTAAAAACAGGGCTCTTGGCAACCGTTTTAATTTGTCCGATTTTCTCGACAACATCCATTCCCGCTTTCACCTGACCGAAAACAGCATAACCATAGGTTTTTGCAGACGAACCACGGTGATTAAGGAAGTCATTATCAGCCAGATTGATAAAGAATTGACTGGTCGCACTGTCAACAACCCCTGTTCTGGCCATGGCAATACTTCCTTTGATATTTTTCAGCCCGTTATTAGCCTCATTTTTAATTGGGGCCAGCGTCTCTTTGCGCTGTTCGTTATCATCAAACCCACCCCCTTGAATCATGAAACCCTTGATAACACGGTGAAAGATGGTGCCGTCGTAATATTTACGGTCGACGTAGTTGAGAAAATTCCTGACCGTTTCGGGCGCTTTTTCTGCGTTTAATTCAATTTGAATCATGCCAACGCTGGTTTTCATCTCTACGGTGGATCCTGCGAAAGCTATCCCGGCGAAAAGAAAAAAGCAGGTCATAAACATAGCAAACGTCTTCATAATTATACCCTTATCGAAAAAACCTATATCGCTTCAGCTTTTAAATCGCGCAGCATCAAATCGGTCACTGCCTCACGCGGATCCTTATCCTGGTAAAGAATCAAATACATTTGCTCAAGAATCGGCACTTCAACTTTCAGCTTTTTTGCCAGTTGATAAGCGGACAGGGTTGTCTGAACCCCTTCTGCAACCATCTGCATCCCGCTTAATATATCATCAATCCTGCGCCCTTTCCCCAACTCCAGTCCAACAGTGCGGTTACGGGAAAGATCTCCGGTACAGGTCAGTACCAAATCACCCATCCCCGCAAGCCCGGCAAAGGTCTCTGCCGCTCCCCCCAACTTTACACCCAGGCGCGTCATCTCTGCTAATCCACGGGTAATTAAGGCCGCTCGCGTATTATTCCCAAAACCGAGACCATCGGCGACCCCGGCGGCCAGAGCGATCACATTTTTCATAGCACCACCAAGCTCGACACCAATGACATCATCGTGGCTATAGACACGAAATTTGGGAGTGCTGAAGATTGTTTGTAGTTTTTTTGCTACCATTGGATTCCGCGCGGCGGCGACCACTGCGGTGGGCATACCCTGACTGACCTCACGGGCGAACGAAGGGCCGGACAAAAAACCCAGTTGCTGATGCATTTTTTCGGGCAGAAGTTGTTCAAAAACTTCAGATAAGAGCATCAAACTATCATTTTCAATCCCTTTAGAAGCGGAAACAACCATAGCCTGCGCCGCAATACTGGGAAGAGTCTCCTGGAGCACTTGACGAGTTACCTGAGAGGGCGAAACAAATAAGACCAAATCTTTTCCTGCCACCGCTGTGGTTAAGGAGTGGGTGAAGGAAAGGCCTTGTGACAGGGAGATCTCTGGCAGATAAAGATCGTTAATTCGCGTCTTCTTCATCCGTTCGACGAGATCAGCCTCATAGCCCCAGAGGGTCACGGGGTAACCTTTACCCGCTAGCAGGTTAGCCAGTGTCGTTCCCCAACTTCCGGCACCGATAACGCCAATCTTCGTCTGCATCTAAATCGCCCTTTTCTTTGCAGCAATGCGTTGTTTTAGATGTTCAATTTTGTCCTGCAACATCGCCGGCCGGGGGAAATCAGTAAGTTTTTGATACTGTTCCAGAGCCTCAACCAAAAGGTCCTCTTCTTCGAGCAACTTAGCAAGGTTAAATTCGGCCTGAGGGCGATAACTACTCTCTGGATATAGCTCTATCAGCTGAGACCAGCTTTCCTGAGCAGCGTCAACCCGATTTTCCAATAACAACAGTCCCCCTTTTCGATACAGGGCATCAGCAATCAAAGAACTTTCCGGAAAATCTTCAATCAGTATTTCGAGCTCAATTCGCGCCTGCGTGTAGTTTTCCAAGCGAAAATAACAGTCCGCTATTTCGTAGATATACTGATCTTCTGCGCCGTCCTGCGCTTCGAGAAGCTGCTGATAATAGCCAATCGCCTGAGAGTAATCGCGCAGGGAATATTTAATGATCCTTGCAGATTCCTGCTGTGCTGCGAGGAGCCGTTGGCTGGCAGGATAATCTTTTTCCAGCTGTAAATAACTGAGCAAGGCCTGCTGCGTATCCCGGTTATCATATTGCTGGAGCCTGGCTATGCGAAAGAGCGCCTCCGCAGCCTCTTCTGTGTCTTTGTGGTCTTGATAAATCGCGCGGTATATTTTTTCTGCCGCGGCTGTCTGTCCCAGACTTTCCTGCTCAGCTGCATTGTTCATTAACCGCTGGGGGGTAGTCAACTGCCGCTGGCGATAAACCGGATACAGGCCACCAACCAAGAGAACACAGAGGACAACCAGCAACAGCCAGCGGGTGCTTTTAATTTTTTTATTCTTCTTGGTTTCCTGGCTCTTCAGTTCCTGTTTCAGCTGCTTCTTCAACTGGTGCAGATTCATCAACCGTATCCTTCTCCGCCAACTTGGCAACTGAGACAATCAACTCATCCTCTTCCAAGACCATCATTCGTACCCCTTGAGTATTCCTTCCGATGGCCCGGATATTCTTCACTTGAGTGCGCAGCAACTTGCCACGGTTGGTGATAAACATCAAATCCGATTCATCATCAACCATTTTGATGGCAACCACCCGACCATTGCGTTCACTCGTTTTAATCGTGATAATTCCTTTTCCACCACGACTCTGGACCCGATATTCACCAATGTCGGTCCGCTTACCAAAACCATTTTCAGTCACCGTAACCAAAGCCAAAGATGTATTGTCAGTAACCGACTGCAGGCTGACCACCTCATCGCCAGCCACTAAAGCCATGCCTCGGACGCCGCGGGCAGGGCGGCCCATCGAGCGCACATCGGTTTCAGGAAAACGGATTGATTTTCCGTTACGGCTCGCCAATAGAAGATCTTGCTTCCCATCCGTTAAACGAGCTTCGATCAGGCTGTCATCCCCATCAATCGTCAGCGCAATAATACCACCGGTTCGCGGGTTCGAATATGCCATCAAGTCGGTCTTCTTAATCACTCCGCGTGCGGTTGCAGTAACAATATATCTGCCTGATTCAAAGCTTTTCACCGGCAGGATAGTCATCACCCTTTCATCGTCAGCCAATTGGAGTAGATTGACGATCGCTTTGCCACGTGTCGCACGTCCGCCCTGTGGTATTTCATGCACCTTTAACCAGTAGACCTTACCTAAATCAGTAAAAACAAGAACATATGAATGGGTGGACGCGATGAACAGGTTTTCTACAAAGTCTTCTTCTTTGGGTCGGATTCCTGTTTTCCCTTTGCCCCCACGCCTTTGAGCCCGATAGAGCGACACCGCATTACGCTTGATGTAGCCACCATGAGTCACCGTTACGACCATGTCTTCTTCAACAATCATATCTTCCAGAGTTAAATCGGCGGTCCGGTCGATAATTTCAGTGCGCCGTGGATTGGCAAATTTATCCCGCAGTTCAAGTAATTCATGTTTGATGATTTTGAGAATTTCAACCTCGCTAGCTAAGATCTCTTTCAAACGCTCAATCTGTGCCAAAATCTGCGTCAGCTCATCAATAATTTTATTCTGCTCAAGGCCGGTTAAGCGATGCAGCCGCATATCCAGAATTGCCTGTGCCTGAATATCGGTAAACAGAAAACGTTCGATTAAATTCTGCTTGGCTTCGGCCGGGGTGGAGCTATTTTTGATGATGCCAATGACTTCATCAAGATTTTCCAGCGCCAGTTTCAAGCCGTGCAGAATATGGGCACGGGCTTCGGCTTTTTTAAGCTCAAAGACACACCGGCGGGTGACAATTTCCCGGCGGTGATCAATAAAGCAGTCCAAGACTCCACGCAGGGTCAGTATTTTAGGCTGTCCAGAAACAATCGCCAGCATGATAATACCAAAAGAGGACTGCATGGCGGTCATTTTATAGAGCTGGTTGAGAATAACGCCGGGCACCATCTCGCGCTTTAATTCGATAACGATCCGCATACCATCACGATCAGACTCATCACGCAGATCTGAAATGCCCTCCAGTTTTTTATCTTTAACCAGATCCGCTATCTTTTCGATCAGGCGTGCCTTATTGACCTGATAGGGAATTTCAGTAATGACGATCGCCTCACGTCCGCTTCGACGGTCAACCTCAACCATGGCTCTGGCGCGCATTTGAATAATCCCGCGCCCGGTTTTGTAAGCTTCATGAATCGCTTCGCGCCCATTGATAAAGCCCGCGGTGGGAAAGTCAGGGCCAGGAATTTTTTCAATCAGTTCTTCGACGCTGAGCCGTGGATCATCAATCACCGCAATCAAACCATCAATCACTTCACCAAGGTTGTGCGGCGGGATTTTAGTGGCCATCCCAACCGCGATACCCTCAGAACCATTGACCAGTAAGTTCGGATAACGACAGGGTAAGACCAGAGGCTCTTCCAGCGAATCATCGTAGTTCGGCCCAAAATCGACCGTCTCCTTTTCGATGTCCGCCAGCAATTCCTGGGAGAGCCTATCCATGCGTATTTCTGTATAACGCATCGCTGCTGCGGAATCGCCATCAACAGAACCAAAGTTACCCTGACCATCGACCAGCGGGTGGCGCATGGAAAAATCCTGTGCCATCCGCACGATAGAATCGTAAACGGCACTGTCTCCATGGGGGTGATACTTACCGATAACATCACCAACAACCCGGGCTGATTTTTTATAGGGTTTATTATAATCATTGCCAAGATCGTGCATGGCAAAAAGAATTCTGCGATGAACCGGCTTGAGTCCGTCACGAACATCAGGCAGAGCGCGCCCGATGATGACGCTCATGGCGTAGTCCATATAGGACTTCCGCATTTCATCTTCTATGTTGACGGTGACTTTGTTCTGCTCGGACAGCATCTATTCCTCCAAGCCCCTTTTCAGGGCCTCAATGTTAAACTAAACGTCCAGGTTGACAACATTCAAGGCGTTCATTTCAATGAATTCCCGTCTTGGTTCAACCTGATCCCCCATCAGAACCGTGAAAATTTCATCCGCTCTGACCGCATCCTCAACAGTAACCTGTAACAGAATCCGCTTCTCCGGATCCATTGTCGTTTCCCACAACTGGTTCGGATTCATTTCACCGAGACCTTTATAGCGCTGAATGTACTGACCTTTTTTTGCCCGTGCAAGAAACGCGTCCAGCAGTTCCTGACGGTTTGTAATTTCCGTTTCCTCTTTTCCTTCACTGACAATAAAGACCGGTTCTGTGGCACAAAGATCTTCAACCTGCCTATATGCCTGCAATAACAGTTTATATTCGTGGGAAGCAAGAATTTCAACGGTCTGTCTATCGATGCGTGCGTGTAAATTACCAAAGGTGACCAGAATACGATCTGGATCCTCAAACACCTCATATTTTGCATTCGGTTCCTGTTGCCGCAGTTGCTCTGCCAGAGGTTCAAGATTGGCTTTATCGGCGTAACCGTTACGAATTTTCCCCTTCAGGAAGATATTTAATATTTCGCTGGGAACACCGCGATTAACGATTTTTTCAAAGTGTTTATTAAAATCGATGATATTGCGCAACGTCGGAATAATTTGTTTACCTCGTAGAATTTTTTTACCCTGCTCCATCTCCAGAGCAACTCCCTCTGTTCCTGCATCCATTAGATAATCGAGCAATACATCGTCGTCCTTAAGGTAGACCTCCCGCTTCCCGCGCTTCGCCTTATAAAGAGGAGGTTGCGCAATATAAAGATGTCCACGCGCAACGATTTCTGGCATTTGTCTGAAAAAGAAGGTCAGGAGCAATGTTCGGA
>JAPHSA010000099.1 GCA_026193235.1 Deltaproteobacteria bacterium
AGTAATTCATCCCCAAGAGTCAGCGCTCCGGCCACCGGCCGCGCCTTAATCAATGCGGCCCGCTCCCAACTTTGCCCCCAGGCTTCATAGTAAGCTTCAGCACCGGCTAAAGAGATAGCCAGGTCACCGTTATTGCCATCAGGCCGCAGACGGGTGTCGACACGAAAGACAAAACCATCGGCGGTCACCTGGTGCAAAGCCCCGGTCAGCATTTCCGCCAATTTGACAAAATAGCGATGCAAACTGATTTTTTCTTTGCGGCGGCCACCTGTGGTCTCACCACGGCTTGATGAATAGCAGTAAATCAGGTCGATATCTGAGGAAAAATTCAACTCATATCCACCCAACTTGCCCATGCCAAGAATCGTCATATCAGCGACCTGTGGTTGGCTCTCTCCGTCATCCTGCAGCGGCTGCCCGTAATCTTCCTGCAACCGCAGACTGCAAATTTCGTAGGCGCGCTGGAGGCTGGCCGCCGCCAAGGCAGACAACTCTTCCATCACCTGCTCGAGCGAAGCCAGTCCGCAGAGGTCCCGACTGCCAATACGTAAAATCTGGCGGGCTTTATATTGTCTGAGCTCATGTTGCAAAGCGGCGAAATCGCAGTCATCTCCAATCAGCTCACGCAGTTCCTGAAGCATCTGGATTTCAGAGTAAAACTGATCGATTTCAGCGTGGAGAAAGAGTTGGGAGAAATGTTTTGCGTTGCGACAGAGGATGGCCGCCAGAAACGGAGAGGCCCCAAGAATGGTTAATAAATACCGGCGCTGAACGGGGTCATTCAGAACCCTTTTAAGCTCTTTTCTATCAACAACATCAAACAGACGTTCGAGGGTATTCAGAGCACAATCAGGATCTGCCGAATTGAGGGCCTGCGCAAAAATTTCGGCAAGCAGTTCTTGGTCTTTTAGCTGGTTATCAATCAGTTGCAGATTGGTTCCTGCACGTTCACCATCGAGCAACACACAACGCCCCAGCCAGGCAACCAGACGTTCAGCGTCAGTATCAAGCAGGGCCAGTTGATTTTTTATCTCCTGAAGATCAGGAACCATTCACAACCCTTTTATCGTTGAGCAACAATTTTCTGCAGTTCTGCCCGGTAATCACCCTGAACAACTCCCTTTTCGGTGATAATTGCCGTTACCAGATCATGTGGGGTCACGTCAAAAGCCGGGTTTCTCACCTTAATTCCTTCGGGGGCCAACTGAACATCTTTGATGTGGGTAATTTCCCGATCACTACGTTCCTCAATCGGAATTTCAGACCCATCCTTTACGCTGAGATCGATTGTCGAGATCGGAGCCGCAACATAAAAGGGGATTTTGTGTGCTTTTGCCAGAACGGCAACCATGTAGGTGCCGATTTTATTGGCTACGTCACCATTGGCGGCAATCCGGTCTGCACCAACGATCACGCAATCAATTTCTCCCTGACTCATCAGGTAGCCTGCCATATTATCGCAGATCAGAGTCACAGGAATCTTGTCTTTCATCAGTTCCCAGGCGGTCAGCCGTGCACCCTGTAAAAAGGGGCGGGTTTCATCGGCAATAACGGAAATTTTTTTTCCTGCAGCAACAGCGGCCCTGATCACCCCAAGCGCCGTCCCGTAAGCTGCCGTGGCCAGAGCACCAGCATTGCAGTGGGTCAACACGCGCGCACCATCGGCCAACAGGGGCTCTCCATACTGGCCCATTTTCTGGTTACAGATTTCATCTTCCTGGGTAATTGCCAGCGCTTCATATTCAAGACCGATCTTTAACTCCACCACGGAGCGATCCAGATTTGAATAGGCAAAGTGCTTCATGCGCTCCAGAGCCCAGCACAGATTCACTGCGGTCGGGCGCGTCGCGGCAAGAACATCACAAACAGCTTCAAACTGCGAGTAAAAGTCATGAGAGGTTTCCGCTTCAATATCACGTGCGCCAAACCAGGCACCAATGGCGGCAGCCACCCCGATAGCCGGAGCGCCTCGGACCACCATCGTGCTAATCGCCTCAGCCACTTCCTCGTAGGTTGTGTACGCATGCCAGACCTCTTCAACGGGGAGCAAACGTTGATCAAGCATCTGACAGCACCCGGCGACAAAACGGATCGGGCGAATCACACTGGTATCAATAGGGCAGGTTGACATATCTTTTTTCCTGTATTTTCAGTTCAAACCCATGACAAAAAGCCTTTGCCAGAGGATATTTATGGATAAATTACGCCGATAATTTCTTCTTCAATAATTGATTCACCATCTCGGGATTTGCCTTTCCCTTGCTGGCTTTCATTACCTGGCCAACAAAAAAGCCCATCAGCTTATCCTTGCCGCCCTTAAGCTCTTCAAACTGCCCCGGATTGGCAGCAATCACTTCATTAACGATCGCTTCAATGGCACCTGTATCAGTCACCTGTTTAAGCCCTTGCTCCTCAATGATCTGGTCTGCTGATTTTCCGGTCGACCAGATACCGTCAAACACCTGCTTGGCAATTTTCCCCGAGATCGTGCTGTCTGCGATCCGCTTGAGAATACCCGCCAACATCGCCGGAGTAACCGGGCAGTCGACAATGTCGATTCCTTTATCTTTCAGCGCACCCAGAACTTCACTCATAACCCAGTTAGAGCAGATTTTCGGCTGATCGTGGAGGGCAACCAAGGTCTCAAAATATTCAGCAACCGGTTTTTCTGCTGAAAGCACCCCGGCATCATAGGCCGGCAAGCCGAATTCCTGCTGATAGCGCTGCAACTTTGCTTGCGGGAGTTCGGGCAAAGTGCTTCTGACCTGGTCAATCCAATCTTCAGAGACCTTCAGCGGCAACAGGTCGGGATCGGGGAAATAGCGATAATCATGAGCTTCTTCCTTCCCCCGCATCGACCGTGACACCCCTTTGTCAGCATCGAACAAACGGGTTTCCTGTACAACCTTCCCACCATCATCAAGCAGCTCAGCTTGCCGCTCGACTTCATACTCAATCGCCTGCTTGATAAAACGGAATGAGTTCAGGTTTTTCAGCTCCGCCCGCGTGCCCAATTCTTTCTGCCCCCAGGGGCGGATCGAAACATTGGCGTCACAGCGGAAGGAACCTTCTTCCAGGTTACCGTCACAGATACCCAGGTAAACAACAATTTGATGCAATTGCTTGAGATAAGCAATCGCCTCGTCGGCAGTCCGCATGTCCGGTTCGGAAACGACTTCGAGCAGTGGCGTACAGGCACGGTTCAAATCGACGGAAGAACTCTGGCCATCGGCATGCAGCAGCTTTCCGGCATCTTCTTCCATATGAATCCTGGTGATCCCGATGCGTTTTTTTTCGGAGCCCTCAAGCTCAATATCCAACCAGCCACGCTCACAAATCGGCAGTTCAAACTGGGAGATCTGATAACCTTTTGGCAAATCAGGGTAAAAATAGTTTTTGCGGGCAAAAATTGAGTGCGGCGCAATCTGGCAATTGGTCGCCAGCCCCGCTTTGATGGCATAGTCAACAACCTTATGGTTCAGTACCGGCAGCGCGCCCGGCAGCCCCAGGCAGACCGGGCAGGTCTGGCTGTTTGGCGCTTGGCCAAACCGGGTTGAACAACCGCAGAATATTTTGGTCTTGGTTGTCAGTTGGACATGCACCTCCAAGCCAATGACAACTTCATATCTGGAATTCATATTCTCCCTCTTTCGAACACAAACGGACTTGCAAACTCAACTTATCAGCCTCTTCCCGTTGCAACTCATGACAGCTCCGGTGATCTTCCACCCCAATCAGTCGCCTGTTCAAAAGCATAGGCGGCCTGCAAAAGATCAGCCTCGGCAAACGGCTGGCCGATGAGTTGTAAACCGATCGGCAAACCTTCCTGACTGAAGCCGCAGGGCAGGCTAATGGCACAGGTTCCAGCCAGGTTGGCAGGGATGGTGAATATATCGGAGAGGTACATCTGCAACGGGTCATTGATCATTTCACCAAGCTTGAAAGCCGGTGTCGGAGCAACGGGGGTCAACAAGAGATCAACTTTTTCAAAAGCCTCAAGGAAATCCTGGCGGATCAATGTCCGGACCTTCTGCGCTTTGAGATAATAAGCGTCGTAATAGCCAGACGAAAGAGCATAGGTGCCCAGCATGATCCGGCGCTTCACCTCATCACCAAAACCTGCAGCCCGAGTCTGCTGGTACATACTGATCAACCCGGCACCTTCATCCTTGCGCACCCCGAAGCGGACCCCGTCATAACGCGCCAGATTGCTCGAAGCTTCGGCGGTGGCAATCAGATAATAACTGGCCACGGAATAATCAGTGTGTGGCAAGGAAACATCGACAATTTCAGCTCCCAGTTGACGATAGGTTTCAATCGCTGCAGTAATGGCCTGTTTGACCGCTGCATCCAGCCCATCAATAAAATACTCTTTGGGCAAGCCGATTTTTTTCCCCGAAACGCCCGCTGCAAGATTTTCCAGGTAATCAGGCACGGGACAATCGACCGAGGTTGAATCTGCCGGATCGTAACCTGCCACGACGCCGAGCATAGTCGCACAATCTTCAACATTGCGTGCCAGCGGACCCACCTGATCAAGAGAGGAAGCATAGGCAATCACGCCATAACGCGAAACCCTTCCGTAGGTTGGCTTGAGACCAACCACACCACAGTGCGAGGCCGGCTGACGGATCGATCCCCCGGTGTCGGTTCCCAATGTCGCCACTACCTGCCCGGCGGCAACGGCAGCGGCACTGCCACCGGAAGAACCTCCGGGAACATGGTCAGAATTCCATGGATTTCTGACCGCACCCGCAGCGCTATTCTCGTTGGAACTGCCCATGGCAAACTCATCCATGTTCAATTTTCCGACGATCACCGCTCCCTGCTCCCGCAACCGTTGCACCGCCGTTGCATCATAAGGAGAGATGTAGTTATCAAGCAGCTTAGAGCCGCAGGTGGTGCGCACATTCAGGGTGTTAAAAATATCCTTCAACGCAATTGGAAGTCCGGTTAACAATGCAGCATTTCCTGCCGCCAATTGTTCATCGGCTGCCTCCGCTGCAGCCAGGGCTTCCTTTTCGCAAACGGTGATAAAGGTATTTAGTTGATGATTTGTCGCTTGAATTCGTTCCAGGCAGGCCCGGGTCAAGGCGACAGAGGTCAATTCACCAGCAATGAGTTTTTTACGTATTTGCTGAATTGTCAGATTTTGAAAAGACATAACATTCTCCAAACTGTTGCAAAAACAGTTTTTAAACTCCTGTTCTCAAGGGACACGAAAAAGGTCTCGTTGCAGGCTCCGTGTCGACATTCAATGCATGGCCAAGCATTGATGACGTCGACCGCTAAATATAAAACCCTGCGCCGCAGAAAAACCCTTGGCAGGGTCCTCTACCACTACTCAATGACTTTAGGGACCTGAAAACAACTCTCCCCCGCCACCATCGGCGCGTTCCCTAAAGCCAGCTCAATACCGATAGAGGGCCTGATTTCATCCTCCCGAAAGGCATTGGCCATGGGTACGGCATGAGCCGTCGGCTCAATCCCCTCGGTATCGAGTTCATTGAGTTTATCGACATATCCTAGAATCGCGTCCATCTGAACGGTCATCACTTCCAGCTCCTGTGGCTCCAAGTTCAAGCGCGCCAGACGGGCGACATGTTCAACATCTTTTTGATTGATTTTCATTGTCAGTCCTTCAGATAACTAGAGGTTAGAGCTAGCATTTCTCAAAAAGTCGCTCAAGAATTAAGCTCTTACGCTCTCCATTCAGGTTCTTTCAAAGACACAGATAGCTTCTGCAACCGTAACAAAAGCCTGGCTGGTCGTTGATTCTGGATGCGAGAGGATATGCGGTTTCCCGTCATCACCACCAATCACCACCAGCGGCTCGAAGGGAATCTGTGCCAACAGCCTCACTCCGGTCTTTTGCGCCAATTTTTCTGCGCCGCCACTCTTAAAGATGTCGGAACGCTCACCACAGTGCGGGCAGATAAAACCGCTCATATTTTCAATCAAGCCAACAACCGGCAGTTTGAGCTCACGACAGAAACTCAGGGATTTTTCGACGTCGGTCAGGGCGACATCCTGGGGGGTTGTCACAACCACCGCAGCAGAATGTGAGCCGAGCAGCTGTACCGCACTTAGTGGTTCATCTCCGGTTCCGGGAGGACAGTCGAGCAGAAGATAGTCAAGCTCGCCCCAGACGACATCAGCTAATAACTGCTGAATGGCACCATGCTTCATCGGTCCACGCATGATGGTTGCGTCGCTGTTCGATGCCAGCAGGAAACCGATCGACATCAGCTTTAAGCCGGAGACTTCCAGAGGATGAATCCCCTCATCGTCGGCATCGGGACGCTCCCCTTCGAGACCGAGCATTTTCGGAATACTCGGACCATGCAGATCAATATCGAGCAACCCGACTTTTTTCCCCTGCTGGACCAAAGCCAGGGCCAGATTCACTGCCGTGGTACTCTTACCAACACCACCCTTACCTGACATGACAATAATTTTGTTTTGTACTCCACACATGCGCTTGTCCAGAGCTTGGCGCATCTGGAACTGCTGATCATTAGGGTTGCCCTGCTGATTCAGCGAACAGGCGCTGTCACTACATCCATCACAACTACTCATGACTATCTGTCTCCTTAAAAAATTAATTCATGCCCAGCTGAAAACTCCAGAGGGCAAAATTGAGTTTCTGATGTTAATGTCAGCTTTCTTTTTTCCGGCCCAGGGAAGCAAACAATTATTTAAACCCGCGATTGCTAGAAAAAGCTAATCCGGCACTGAAACTATTGCCTGTGGGTAAGCCAGTGCGCGCCCAAGGCTTCGATTAACTCCGCAATTTCTTGCTCCTCATATTCTTCCTTTTTGAGCGCCGTTCGATATTTTTCCAGCAGGATTCCGGCAGAGCG
>JAPHSA010000311.1 GCA_026193235.1 Deltaproteobacteria bacterium
CCCGCTCAAGTTGTGCGTGGAGCAAGCGACGAGGTTTTTACCGCAATAGGACAGTTTTTTGCGGATGAATATACTTAACGAAAGAGGCTGAAAATGAAGAAGTTTTTGCAAATGTGTTGTGGACTATTGCTCTTGATCCCTTTAGTTTCCTGCGAAAGTAATCCGCAGCAATTGACGGCACTGCGACCGAATGATGTCATTCTTGCCTTTGGTGACAGCCTGACCCTTGGTGTCGGCACAGAAGCGAGATTGAGTTATCCAGCACAGCTCGATCGTCTGCTGGGGCGCAGAGTTATTAACGCCGGGGTCTCTGGTGAAATCAGCGCAGAAGCTGTCCGCCGCCTTCCTGCTTTACTTGACAAATACGAACCGGAGTTGTTGATCCTCTGCCATGGCGGCAATGATATCGTGCGAAAACTGGACCAGAAAGAACTGCAGGATAATTTGCGGCGCATGGTTGAAACTGCCAAGCAGAGAGACATTGATGTGGTGATGATTGCTGTACCTCAACCGAACTTGCTGATATCAGATGCCAGCCTCTATGCTGAACTGGCGGAGGAAATGCAAATTCCTTTGCTCGAGAAAGCTCTTGGCGAGTTGTTATCCGATTCCCAATATAAAAGCGACGCATTGCATCTCAACGCCCAGGGCTACCGCAAATTCGCCGAAGCGGTCGCAGATTTACTGGCCCAAAACGGTGCGCTTTAGGGGGCGTCTTGATTGACAAGATATGACTTTAGGCTATCTTTTGAGTAACAGAGTCGAGTCCTCGACCCGGCCACGAGGAGGTGCCTATGCCGCAAGAATATATTCATCAAGAAGCGATCAGGGTTGCAATTGAGAGTGAAAAGCAGTTGATGTGTTTCTATCAAAAAGCGGCTGACATGGTTGCTGATGATGGAGGGAAGCAGGTTTTCGGCCGTTTGGCCGAGGAAAAGAAAACCCACGTTGGCACCTTTTTTCGTTATTACCGCGGTGAAGAATTCGGTAGCTTCGAAGATTTTATTTCCACGCCGTGCTCGGCGGAAAGTGAAGTCCTGAAAGAACTGCGGAGCATTTTAGATGACCGGGTGAAAGAACGCCGTGCCCGTGAAATTGCCATGAGGAAGGAAGAGCAGTTTGAAAAAATACTACGCAGTCAGGCAAAGCAGATTGTCGACCCCGGGGTGCGTACGGTTTTTGACCAGATGGCGCAAGAGAGCCGGAATCATTATGCGGTTATTGAGTCGGAATATGCGCGTTTTATGCGTATGCCGCATGAGACTGATATTGATACTTTCGTCAGGGAGTAAATTCAGCTGAACAGGCTGAAGGCTGTCAGGCTTATAGGGTAAACCTACAAGACTTAACAACTTCAGCCTGATTTTTTGGGGGGAGGGGACATGCGGCGGATCAAGGATTGGCCCGCAGATGAGCGGCCGCGCGAAAAGTTACTGGCTTCTGGTGCCGATAAGCTGACCGATGCTGAGTTGTTGGCTCTTATTATTCGTACGGGTGATTCGTCCAGTCAATCCAGCGCTGTTGATCTGGCCCGCGGGCTTTTGAGCCGTTTTGGCTCGCTCCGCCAGTTGGCTGCTGCCAGCATCAGCGAACTCTGTCAACAGCCAGGCATCGGACCAGCCAAAGCGGCGGAAATTCAGGCTCTGTTTCAGATTGCCCGGCGTTTTGGGGATAATCGTCTGCAACCGGGACAGCCCTATCGCTCATCTCAGGACGCCTTTCTTCATTTTCACGAACGTCTGTGTGATTATCGTAAAGAAGTTTTTCTTGCTCTGCTGCTCGACAGCAAAAACCGCTTGATCCGCGAAGTGCAGATTTCTGAGGGCAGCCTCAATGCCAGTATTGTTCACCCTCGGGAAGTTTTTGCCCCGGTATTGAAAGAATCAGCCGCCGCCATCCTGTTTATTCACAATCATCCCTCAGGCGATCCCACCCCCAGTCGGGAAGATATCGACATCACCAAACGCCTGAAAAACGTTGGTGATATCATGGGTGTTCGCGTACTAGATCACATCATTATTGGGAACGGGGACTATGTCAGTCTGGCGGATCGGGGGATGATGTAAAGATTCAGTCGAGACACAGAAACGGGCTAAAATGCTGGGAGAGAACCCTGATTAGGATGCAATTGCGGCCCTACATGCCCTATGGATTGGTTTATGTGCCAAGGTTGAAGCACATAATTTGACCACGACCCGGGCCAACAAGATCTTCGATGATTTCAAGTGGGGTATAATAGGGTCGGTGAAGCCAATGGAAGACAAAGCACTGCAGGATTCGACGTAACAAGAAAAACCTTGGGCATACCTATGTAGTCATCTAGCTACCAGCAATGAGTACATTCTGCTATTAGAAATTATGGAGAACAAAAGAAAAGTTAATTCTTTCTTTATATTTACTCTTGATTGCCGCTCATTCATTATAGAGAAATATTCAGAGGGATTATGCCCGAGACGACTACACCATCAGAACAATTCTACCAGCCCAATCCAAGCCAGATTGTTGAACAGGAATGCAACGGGTATCGATTTAACATCAGGCTGCATAATGACCAGATGGAATGTCTTGCTGACTTGGAACTTCTTGATGCCCCTCTGGCTTCCACTGATAATTCGGAAGATCTAGCTGAGGGAAAATCGGCTCTTTGCGAAAAGGATGATTCACGTGAGGAGAGCAATAACGAGCCTCCCCTGAAAACAGAAATAATGTCTCCCGCTGAACTAATTCAACTCCTTCAAAAAAACAACATTAATCAAACAATTGACTTTGAAAGTTTGTACCAATTTTGTGCTGCGGCTGCAGAGGGGATTAGTCAGAAAGGAGTTCTTCTGGCAAAAGGGATAGAGCCGGTCCGTGGGGCAGATGGTTGGTTTGAAATAGCCGTCAAAACCTCCGCTGATGAGCCAGAGTATCAGGAGGACGCGAAGGGAAACGTAGATCTGCGCACTTTGCATACCTTCACAGAAATAGAAGCGGAACAAAAGCTTGGTACTATCCATGCCCCGCATGATGGCATCCCTGGGATGACGGTTAACGGACTGCCGATTCCTGCTGAACGGGGGAATCCATTCACTCTAATTACCGGTGAGAGCGTCATCCTAAAATACAACGATCGGATAGCCTATGCCCAGAAAGCCGGTCGTGCCCTGCTCGACAAACAGACCCTTTCAGTTGTCGATGAATTGGTTATCTCTGGTGATCTCGACCTGCAGATTGGCAATATCGATTTCAATGGGTTTATTGAAATCAAGGGTGATGTTCCAGATGCTTTTTCGGTAAAAGCAAGTAAAGGAATACGGGTTACAGGAACTATTGGCGCGTGTCAAATCGAATCGGGAGGGCCGGTAGAGATTGGCAGCATGGCCGGTAAAGAAGTCGGACAAATCACCAGTCATGGAGACTTATTTGTTAACTATCTGAATCAGGCAACCATAATCTGTTATGGCAATGTCTTTGTCCGCAACGAAATCCGAAACTCGCAAGTCAAAGCTACGGGGCGGGTTATTGTCGAGCATGGTGCAATTATTGGTGGGAAATGTGTCGCTCTGCAGGGGATTGAAGCGAAGGTTCTCGGAACTAGTTCTGGCCTGCTGACTCAACTTGTTGCAGGAATCTATTTTCCTGATGCCGACAGGTTTGATTATCTGCACGAGCGTCTGAAGAATATCGATAGTCAGCTAAAATTGATCCATGATGCCCTTGGCCCGATGGACCGCATCAAAAAACTGGGGGACACGCTCGACAACGCCTCGGAATTGCGTTTGTCGATTTTGAATCAGCAGTGGGAAAAGCTGGAGTTGGAAAAAGAGCAATGTATATCGGAAATTGAGTCATCAAATCATCAGGTTTTCGACAATAAAAATCCAAAAATCAATGCACTAAAAGCAATTAAGGAAGGGGTGGTTGTCACTTTGGGGCAGAGCACGGAAAGATTCAAAATAGGAATTGGCCCCACAACCCTGATTGAGAACACCCGACAAGGCGGCTTACGTCATCTCAGCCTATCACCACTCGACAAACTAGCTGCCGAAATTGAAGAGGAGGTTCTTTGTGAGGATCACGAGTCTGAAGAGAGCCAATCATCA
>JAPHSA010000018.1 GCA_026193235.1 Deltaproteobacteria bacterium
CTGTTCGCCAATTAAAGTGGTACGCGAGCTGGGTTTAAAACGTCGTGAGACAGTTTGGTCCCTATCTGCCGTGGGCGTAGGAGATTTGAGAGGATCTGTTCCTAGTACGAGAGGACCGGAATGGACGAACCACTAGTGTTCCTGTTGTCACGCCAGTGGCATCGCAGGGTAGCTACGTTCGGAAAGGATAACCGCTGAAAGCATCTAAGCGGGAAGCCAACCTCAAGACGAGATCTCCCTGGGGGTTTGCCCCCCTGAAGGTCCGTTGGAGACTACAACGTTGATAGGCCGGGTGTGTAAGCACAGTAATGTGTTCAGCTTACCGGTACTAATTGACCGTGAGGCTTGACCATATATAGTTTTTTGATAGGGAAGGGGGAGGTTCTCCTCCCCCAACCCCCTTAAACATTATCGCCGGAAGAGGTAAGTCTAAATCTAAGACAGTCAATGCGATTGAAAACCAGTTTTACGGTTTTCGGTGGTAATAGCGTAGGGGTCACACCTGTTCTCATCCCGAACACAGAAGTTAAGTCCTACAGCGCCGATGATACTGCATGGGAGACTGTGTGGGAAAGTAGGTCGCCGCCGAAATTATTTAAACGCCCTCATCTTATCCAAGATGGGGGCGTTGCTTTTTTGTGGTCCGTGGTTTTTTAACTCGGTTCTATCTGATAAGATTTAATTTTTCTATGCAGATTGGAACGTTCCAGGCCAATCTCTTCTGCTGTGCGAGAAACATTCCATTTGTTTTTCTTTAGCTTCTCAATAAGAAATTGTTTTTCAAAGATTTCTTTTGCTTCCCGATATGAATCAGGGAGTTCTTCTGGCCTGTATGCCTGCTCTTTGCTTTCACTTGAAATTAATATATTTATTCCGTGAGGCAGGTCTGTGAGTTTAATTTCCTGGGCAGGAGTCATAATGACTAACCGTTCTATGAGATTTTTTAATTCTCTGACATTCCCGGGCCAGTTGTAATTAAGCAATGCTTTAAGTGCTGTTTCAGAGATGGTTTTTATCTCGCGACTTTCTTTGCTACAGAAATATTGGAGAAAGTGCCTACAAAGCCTCGGAATATCATCCTTCCGTTGTCGCAAAGGGGGTACAGAAAACGGTAGAACGTTTAAACGAAAAAATAAATCTTCGCGAAAACTTCCTATTTGTATTTCTGTCTGCAAATCTTTGTTGGTTGCGGCTATGACGCGTACATCAACCTCAATGGTTTTATTACCTCCGACGCGCTCAAATTTATGTTCTTGTAATATACGAAGAATCTTAGCTTGGGTTTTTAAGCTCATATCCCCTATTTCATCGAGAAATAGAGTTCCTCCGTTGGCTTGATCAAATTTTCCTTTACGGGCGGCAGTAGCACCTGTGAACGCTCCCTTTTCATGACCAAAAAGTTCTGATTCAATCAATTCTTCCGGTATTGCCGCACAGTTAACTTCGATAAAGGGCTTGTCGGTCCTCTTTGACTGCTGATGTATGGCGCGCGCTACGAGTTCTTTTCCGGTTCCATTTTCACCAGTGATAAGTACCCAGCCTGAGCTTGGAGCCGCTAGTTTGATTTGTTGCTTGAGTTGGTCGATCACTGGGCTTTCACCGATCATTTGATAGTCGCGGCCGATTTTTTCTTTCAAAGCTTTGTTCTCAGCAACTAATTGACTAATTTTTATGGCATTTTGAATTGATAAGAGGACTTTTTCCAAAGAGAGCGGCTTCTCAATGAAGTCAAAAGCCCCGAGTCGAGTTGCCTTAACTGCGGTTTCGATGCTCCCATGACCACTCATCATAATGACCAGTTGTTGAGGACGTATTTGTTTTACTTTCTTCAAAGTCTCCAGTCCGTCAATTCCCGGCATCCAGATATCAAGTAAAATCAGGTCGGGGTTTTCTTCCTGGATTATCTCCAGGCATTTTTCACCGGTTGCGGCAAAAGAAGTCTGAAAACCTTCATCCTCGAGGATGCCCTTAAGGCTTTGGCAAATACTTTTTTCATCATCAACGATGAGGATGTTTTTCATAAGTTACTGCTCCTTAAAACCTACGACTCACGAGATGTTGCCGGAAGTTCAATGATAAAGAGTGATCCTTGTGGACTGTTGTCCCTGACTCGTATATAGCCATTATGATCAGCGATGATCGTAGAAACAATCGCAAGGCCAAGGCCTGTGCCAGTTTTTTTGGTTGAGAAATAGGGTTCAAATAAGCGAGCTTTATCTTCTGGTGGAATTCCGCAACCCGTATCTGCAACGGTTAAAGTGATGATTTTAAGCTCCGAATTGTAAGAGGTTCTTAGCTCTATGGTTCCATTTGTGGTGATAGCTGCAATGGCATTTTCAAGTAGATTGATAATGACTCTTTTGATCTGTTCCCGGTCAAACTTGATATTCGGTAACTGCTGATCTAGTGATTTGCGGAAAATAATATGTTTGTGTGCCTCTGTATAAAGTGTCAGGCATTCGTTAATGACGCTGTTAAGGCTATTTATGCTTGGTTTCGTTGCAGGCATCCGGGCAAAGTTTGAAAATTCATTGACCAGGTTTTTCAGTTCATCTACCTGATCACTTATCATCTTCGTACAATCATCGAATACGTGATCCTCTTGACTGAAACGATCGAGATAGCGTCTTCTTAGGCGCTGTGCGGATAATTGTATTGGTGTGAGCGGATTTTTAATTTCATGAGCGATGCGTCTCGCGACTTCTCTCCATGCGGCCATCCGTTGCGCTTTGTATAATTGTGTTAAATCATCAAAAACCACCACGGTCCCCATGAATTTTTGATTTTTGTCACGTAATGTTGTCAGGTTGATCATCAGGGTGTATTTGTCGTTCCCTATCGGTATGGTCACCTGTTGCCGAACTGTGCCGCGCTCTGAATGGAATAATTCTTTAAACAATTCCATGATCTTAGGGAGATATCTGTTGGGAATAACTTCGCGGAAATCTCTGCCAATGACCTGCTCGGCTTTGAAAAGCAGTAAGTTTTCTGCCGATTTATTGACCGTGGTTAGCTTTCCACTGCGGTCAATGGAAATAACGCCAGCTGTCACATTGGCCAACACGATTTCCATGTAGTCTCGACGTCGGTCCAATTCCTGGTTTGAACTTTTCAGCTCTTGGTTTGCCATGTCAACTTCCAGGCGGCCCTGGCGTAAATCTTCAGTCATTTTATTAAAGGCATTTACCAGCGTACCTATTTCGTCGGTACTGCGCGTTTCAAGTTGAATGTCAAGATCCCCAGCTGCAACACGAGTCGTGGCTGTCGCCAGCTCCTGGATGGGAACGGTAATTCCCCTTGCCAGATGGAACCCAAACCAGGTGGCTAGAAAAATGATAATCAGTGCGATAAGGAGAAGGACTATGACATAGCTTTGTTGAATCTGCCCTTTTATTGATTTGGTCAGTTTATACTGATCAACGGATGCGGAAATCTCCTTCATTTTATTGATCAATGAGTAGGGAACATAATAATTGACAACAACGACGCCAACAATATCTGTTGGGTTCCAGTTTGATTGAATTGGTACTATTCCGCGAATCAAGTCTGCCTTGCCGACCGGAGTGATCTGTGAAAAGCGGATACCCTGAAGTCCTTCACGCACAGGATCTGAGGTTGCGGCAGTGATTTCAATGATTGGTAATTTAGGATTGGCAACGCGCACCAGTTCTTCGTGTGTCGCAGAAAACACTTCAACAATGCCGAGATTATATTCCCCTTGCTTCTCTTTGATTAACTGGCGCAATTGCGGCAGGTTTTCCTCATTGAGGTATTTGCCCTCTTTGATGCGATTGCTTAGTTGATCGGCATAGTAGAGAGCGTTTGCCTCCGAGTTTCTGTAATAGGTTTGAGCAACATCAAGTGATTCGTCCAGCGCCAGTTCAACTTGATTGTTGAACCAGTTATCAATGCTGCTACTTATAAATCCGGCAGAAACAAAAAAAAGTAGCATTGTTGGTACTAATGACAACCCAATAAAGGCGCCGACAAGCTTGCTTCGAAGTTTAGCGCCAGGGACACCACGCCTCCGCTCGAGGACTAACTTGAACAGGTTTCTAAAAATGAGGAACAGGAAAAGTAAAACCAGAAGAATATTCAGGTTAATAACAGCGAGAGCAATGATGCTATTGCTGATGGGAAGTTGAGATGTGAGTTCGAACAGACGACTTTCTAATTGTGGGATTATGACCAAGAGGAAAATGGCAAAAATAATCAGCAGCCACTCACGCCGTTTATGCCGTGGTTTTTCCGATTTTTGAGCATCTTCCAGCTTATTTGTCATGGCCCAGCCTGAGTTAAGATAGAGTTGTTGCCGGAGATGATTTTATAGAATGCTTTAAGACAAAACAAGCGCGACGGGTAGAATTCGGGAACTTTGCATAAAAAAAGCAGCCGGATGGCTGCTTTTTTGTTGGGTTTTCTGAAGTGCTAAGCTTTATGCCACGCCAAGTCAATCGTAAAGGCTTTTGAGTTAGAGCGTCTAGCCTCTTTGAGGGCCTGGTCACTGAACTCAACATAGGCCCAATGCGTTGGGTTTTCTTCAATGGCTCTGACCATTTTTGCATTGAGATCGTGACCTGCTTTAAATGCACGGATGTGACCAAGCAGAGGGGCTCCGAGGAGGCTGAAATCACCGAAAGAATCAAGGATTTTATGCCGTACAAACTCGTTTTGATAGCGCAGACCCTCAGGGTTCATGACACCATTGTCATCTATGACCACGGCATTCTCCAGGGACCCCCCGCGTGCAAGACCGTTGGCTTTGAGGTACTCAACTTCATGTAAAAATCCGAAGGTTCTGGCGTCTGCAATCTCTTTGCAGAAATTTTCCGTGGTAAATTTCATACTGTAATGCTGGACTGAAATTGCCGGATGATCAAAGGCTATATCGAAGGAAATACGGAAAAAACGTGATGGAATGATGCTGATCCGTTTTTCCCCTTCGATAATTTCTAATGGCTTGCGAATCGCAATAAATTTACGAGAACTGTCAAGTGTTCTGATACCGGCCTGCTGGATTTCACGAATAAAAGGTGCCGCGCTTCCGTCAAGAACGGGGACTTCCGGACCGTCGACATCGACATGCAGGTTATCGATGCCGAATGCAGCTAAAGCAGCCATGAAATGTTCAATGGTGGAAACAGTCATCCCTTGCCGGCCTATAACTGTAGCCATGCGCGTATCAACGACGTTTTCGGAACAGGCCTTTATATCGACAACCTGTGCGCCATCGGTACGATGAAAGATTATACCGGTATTGGCAGCGGCCGGGCGCATGATTAGATTTATTCGTGCGCCACTATGGAGTCCAATCCCGGAGATTGTTGTTGTTTTTTCGAGAGTACGTTGAAGAATCATTTTTAAATATACCAATCTATGTTTTGAGTATTCTATCATTTATGCAAGTTTGTTGCCAAAAATGTTTTTATCTGTAAACGTTCGTATCTATTGATTTGGACGTGGTCGTCCGGGAAAGATGGGGAAGATTCTGTTGCAGGGAAGCACCTGTTTTAATTAAAAATGTGACGAAGTCAACACAGTTGCTCACATACGCCCGGAGCGTAATATTGCGATAGCCAGACCAAAACCAAGAAATCCGGCAGCACTATAGCCGAGGAGGCCGAGGACTGGAAAGCCAAACAGCATTGGGCCTTTGTCTGTTTGCATGATCAGGGACGAGCCAATAATTAAGGCGGTAATAATGAGACTGAAAGATATTCTGTTGGTCGATTTGTCCAGATCGTTGATCAGCCGTTCCAGGCCACGATGCTCCAGGTCGATTTTAAATTTATTCTGATTGATGCGATTAATAAACTCCTTGATGTCCCTAGGAAGGCTTTTTCCCAGAGCTTGGTATGATTGGAGTGTGCGTGTGGCTTCTTTGGCTATAGTGCCAGGTGAGTAACGGTCTTTAACGATCTTTTCGGTAAAGGGTTTAAGCTGTTCAACCATGTTGAAATCCGGGTTTAGCTGCTTCCCGAGGCCTTCCATGGCAAGGAGTGCGCGTGACAGAAGCATCAGGTTTGATGGAAATTTAATCTGATATTCAGTAAGGATCTCAACAAAATCAATGAGCAACTTACCAACTTTCAGGTCTTGGAGCAGAATATCGTAATAATCGTCAATGAATTCAGTCAGATCACGCTTGAGACTTTTAAGGTTTGAATCATCAAGAAGGTCTCCCGAGTAGAGCAGTTGGGAGATGATATGATCGACATCCCGACGTAATACGGAAAGGAGAAGTTCCGTTAATTGTAATTTTAGGTCGTCATCCAGTCGGCCGACCATGCCAAAATCGAAGATACAAATAACGTTGTCCGGGAGGACATGGATGTTTCCCGGATGGGGGTCCGCGTGAAACAAGCCATGAACAAAAACCTGTTTTAAAAAATTGTCAGCTCCGTTTTGGGCAATTGTTTTGAGATCATAACCGGCGTCTTCTAGCTCTCGCACATGGGAGATTTTTATGCCTGACAAGTACTCTAAGGTCAGCACTGTCCGGCCTGTGAGATCCCAATAAACCTGAGGAATACGAACCGTTTCATCTTCGGCAAAATTTACTGAAAAGCGGTCAATGGTTCGCCCTTCACGTGAAAAATCAAGCTCACGTTGAATTGTTCGACGAAACTCTTTGACGACCCCAACCGGGTCATATATGTCCCCACCCGGCAGATGCCTTTCTATCAAGTAGGCCAGGCCCATCATGATATCGAGATCAGTTTCAATGACTGTTTCGATATCTGGCCGACGAACCTTACAGACGATCTGTTCTCCGCTTTTCAGGGTTCCACGATGAACCTGAGCTATGCTGGCTGTTGCCAGTGGTGTTTGCTCGAAGCTTTGAAAGAGTTCTTCAACAGGGTAACCCAGTTCGCAATGGATCTGGGCCATGATCTGCTCTGAGGGAACAGGAGGGATTCGGTCTTGCAGTTTGCTCAACTCAGCAACAACATCAGCGGGAAGAATGTCCGGGCGGGTTGAGAGCAGTTGCCCCAGTTTGATAAACGTTGGTCCCAGTTCTTCAAGGGCTAACCTGAACCGTGCAGCTTGAGTCAGACGCTCCAACTCGCGTGAAGCGGTACCCAAAGAGACAATCCGTTTCCCCAGCTCAAGATAATAATCGATATTAAGTTGTTCAATAATATGTCCGAAGCCGTATTTAATCAGGACTCCAAGGACTTGACGATAGCGCTTGAGGGAGCGGATATTTCGGTTAATCCGATTGAATGGCAAC
>JAPHSA010000239.1 GCA_026193235.1 Deltaproteobacteria bacterium
GCTTTCAGTCCGGCAAAATGAATAACAGCGTCAATCGAATACTCAGAAAAAATGAGATCAAGTGCAGCTGCATCACGGATATCGGCCTGGACAAAGGCAAAGGAGCGCCCAGTGATCTTTTCGACCCGCTCAAGGGCAACCCGGCTTGAGTTGCTCAGATTGTCTATGATGACCAGATTATAATCAGCGGCAAGCAACTCAACGACGGTATGTGAACCGATATAACCTGCCCCACCTGTAACCAGAACTGTCTTCATGTGTCATCCAACAAAGATTCTAAAATTAAGTTACTTTAAGTGCATTTTCGACAGCAGTGCGTAAGCTTCCTAGCTGCTGTTGAACTGTTTCCCACAGAAGTAGCAGATCAACCCCAAGATACTGATGCGCTAGAATATTTCGCATTCCAGCGATTTTGTACCATGGTGTACCAGGGTCCAGAGCAACCAACTCATCTATTCCATAATCCTTCAGCGCCTGACCGATTATTTCCAGATTTCTGATCACAGCATCCTGCGTTTTTCTGTCGACCAGAAACTCTTCCGAAGAATAACCCTGCGTGTATTCCTGGATACGATCAATGCTGTCAAGAACGGTTGTCAGAAAAAGGTTTTTATCTTTCATAGAGGAAGGGCCTCTTCCAGTATCCGTTGGCGTATATATTCATTCAGAGCACGCGAGCTAACAACATCAACTTTTCTTCCTAAGATCTGAGTTAATTCGTCCATCAGATCAATCTGGTCAAAAAGGGTTGATCCCGGCATGAAATCAACAAGCAGATCGATATCACTGCTTTCATTGTCTTCCCCCCGGGCAACAGAACCAAATAGCCTCAAGTTAGTCGCTTGATGCTTCTCAGCCGTTGCAATTATCGCTTTTTTGTCATTGATGATTTGTTGCAGTAGCTGGCCCAACTTTGCATTCCCTTCATTTTATTCGTGCGTTACCATAAATTTGTAGCTTTATCATGGAACCTGACTCGCTCTCAATCGTAGAGCTCTCTCAATTTGCCAAGCCGCAAAGAAAACCATATTAATCAACGAGGCACAGGAGGAAAGGGATAAAAACAGTCTTTGTGCTTTAAAACCAATCACCCTGTTCTCGACTCTCCCTGTGTTCTCCGTGTCTCTGTGCGAAACCGATTTTGACTTTCATCTGCGCCTATCTGCGTTCAACTGCGACTACGAATCGCATAGGATTCATCTTCATAGATCAACACCACTCCCCCTTCCGTGCTTTCCGTGGTATCCGTGGACTCGACTACAAGGACCAGTAACTCATTTCCGCAGCCTCAACATCCTGTCGCTGGAGAACCGACTTAACATCGACAACCACGCCCTTGCCATTGCCATTAGAACAGAATGTCGCCAGCGCTGCGACATCCAAGTCCGCGAAAGCTTTATGACTCACAGCATAAATGACTGCATCAACTTTTCCGACCGCATCCAGATCGATCAGTTCCAAGCCATATTCATGACTGGCTTCTTCCGCATCGGCCAGAGGATCATGAATCAGCACCTCAATCCCGTAATCGACCAGTTCCTTGACGATATCGACCACCTTGGTATTGCGAATATCCGGAACATCCTCCTTGAAGGTCAGCCCGAGCACCAGGACACGTGCCCCCTTGATAACCTTACCGGAGCGGATCATCTGTTTAACAGTGTTTTCAGCGACATATTTGCCCATGCCGTCATTGATCCGGCGACCAGCCAGGATCACCTGCGGCAGATAACCGATCTGTTCCGCTTTGTGAGTGAGATAGTAGGGATCAACGCCGATACAGTGGCCACCAACCAATCCAGGAGTGAACTTCAAAAAGTTCCACTTGGTTCCAGCCGCCGCAAGGACATCCTGAGTTGGAATCCCGAGTTTGTTGAAAATCAATGCCAGCTCGTTGATCAGCGCGATATTGAGATCCCGTTGGGTATTTTCAATGACTTTGGCAGCTTCCGCGACCTTGATACTGGAAGCGCGATGAACGCCGACCGTGACCACAAGTTCGTAAACTGAAGCCACCAGCTCCAATGTTTCGGCATCCATGCCGGATACAACCTTAATAATTTTATCGACCGTATGCACCTTATCGCCGGGATTGATCCGTTCCGGAGAGTACCCTACTTTGAAATCAATACCACATTTGAGTCCTGATTCCCGCTCCAGAAGCGGTACACAGATATCTTCAGTAACCCCGGGGTAGACAGTAGATTCATAAACTACGATCGCCCCCGGTTTCAGATGCTGGCCAATAGTCACAGAGGCCTTTTCCATCGGGGTCAAATCCGGATTATTATTGGCATCGATCGGAGTCGGCACAGTGACGATAACAAAATCCGCCCGAGCTAGCTGAACCGGATCCGTTGTATACAGAATCAGCGTATTTTCCAGCTCCTCTGCTGACAACTCACCCGTGGCATCGTAGCCATCCCGCAGCTGCTGAACCTTCTCTTCATGGATATCGAACCCGATGACATCTACTTTACGACCAAAAGCGGCTGCCATGGGCAAGCCCACATAACCAAGTCCAACGACCGCTATGGTTGCTTGTTTCTTTAAAAAATCATCAACTGAATGCATTTCTTA
>JAPHSA010000244.1 GCA_026193235.1 Deltaproteobacteria bacterium
AATAGAGCCATTTTATTTTCAATAAGTGAACGTTCTTTTTGACTGGTTCCGAGTACAAGAACTCCTAGCCCAACTGTGTTGTGCTCAATGGGGAAAAAATAGGCACCTTCTGTTCCGAGGATCCTGATGATTTGACTATCGGCTATGGAGCCGGGTTCCTCCAGCGAGACAAGAGGCCTTTTCTCACGAAATGATCTCACCAGCAGGCTGTGGCGATCATCTGCACTGTACTCGATCTCATCCAGTTGATTGATTCCCTGATCATTTACAGCGGACAGGAGGGTCCGATTATCGTTGATTTTAAAAAAGAATAACTCATTGAGATTGAAAAGAGCACTGAAATTAGCTCTGATTTCTTTAGTGAATTCAGTAATTTCAGATTTTTCACTGCGTCCAATAGTCCCGCTGAGGGCAATGTTTTTTACTCTTTCGCAAAGTTGTTGTTCCTGTTTGCCCTGTTGTTCATCACTGAAAAGCTCAGTTTCATTGTCTTCCATGTAAAATCTGCCGCTGAAGCCGAGATCACTAATCATCTTCTTGCTTTTGTCGATAGCAAGGCTGTGACAGCCCAGAATTGTGTCTTCGGTCATGTTAAATAGCGCGCCAGCTTTTTCAAGATAAGTTCGATTTTTGCAGGCGCTATTCTTGGAACTTAGCGGACTGGCAACCGCAAGAATCTTTAAAAGGGTAGGGGAACTCAGCAATGCCTCTGCTGGTGCATGTTGGAATTGAACGGCATCAGCGATAAAAGAATCAAGTTTCCAGCTGTCTATGAGCGCCGCTCCGAGCTCGCAGTGGTCAATCTGTAAGCTGCTTTGTTCGAGTGAACAGAAATTTTCAGTGTCTGTGTAATAGCGGTCAAGTAGTGGCAGATACTCTGATTCGTAATTCAAAAGCAGTAGGAGAATGCCAACCTGATGCAACAGCCCCGCGAGAAAGGCTTCCCCCGGTTTTTCATAGCCGGTCAGTTTGGCCAGTCGTTCCGCCAGATTGGCGCAGGCCAATGAGCGGAGCCAGGTAAATTGAACATTTTTTTTGAACTTCCTGGTGAATTTAGCAAAAAATTGTTGAATTGCACAGGTGGTGACAATGTTCTTGATATTCGTCATTCCGAGAACAATAAGCATTCTTCGGATATCCGTAATCTCATTCCACTGACGATAGGCGGGGGAGTTTGCGACCTGCAATATTTTAGCATTGAGGCTGATATCTTTTTTAATTGCGGTTGCAAACATCTCGAAGTTTGCATTTTCGTTGTAGCAAAGATCCAATAATTCGACAAGAAGACTTGGCTCTGATGGTAAATTTTCTATGGAATAACTCTTGTTTTTCAGGTAGATACGTTGCATTTCTACACTGCCCTTGAGTCTGTTTAAGGTTTTAAATATAGCTACCAGCTAACCCAGCAAGGCTAACATGTTGGAATGAAATGAAAGTCTACTGTATATTCAATATGAAATAAATAAATTTAATTATTTATTTCAATTAAGTTTCAACTAATATTATCTGTGACCTGATCCGGTTTTTCTTGACTGAGGATAGTTTGAAGTTTTTGGGTGAGTTCAGCGTTTAAACGCCCTGAATTTTCAGCGAGAGCGAGGGTTAATTCTCCGAGTTTCAGATAGGTGTCGCGTTGGTTGACTGAGGTTTTTCTGAGTGCCTCAATGTGCTTGGAGACGGTTTCGACATCACCACGAACGATTGGGCCGGTGAGGCCCTGTTCGGGACCGTAAGTCTTGATATTCTCAATCGATGCCTGAATTAAAGGCATGAGTAGTGGGATCGCCTGGTCACTTTTGATGCCACAGTTGATCAGCAGGTCGCGAGCCCAGGCAATCAGAGTGACAAGGAAATTTGAAGCAATGCAGGCTGAACTGTGATAGAGGGCTTTTTTCTCTCCATCGAGGAGAAAGCTCTGTCCACCGATAGCGCGTATCAGTTCTTCCCCCAGTGCCAAGGCGGAAGAATTACCTTCCAGAGCGCAGGGGCAATGTTCAAGACTGTCAAATGCTGATTGGCGATCGGCAAACGGCAATAACGGATGCAGTGATAAAAGCCTGATTGCTGTGCCTGTCAAGCGCATGATATCAGCCGGATACAGTCCGCTGAAATGGATTAAAGTCGTTGACTCAGGTAATTCATTCATTCCCTGGAGCCTCTGAGCCGAGATTACAATCTGATCATCCGGTACTGCTAAGAGAATAATCTCTGTCGCTGGGATGTTCGTGAGTTCTACGCTTGCAAGCTCCGTTGAACAGCCAATAAATTCACAGGCGGAGATGGCCTTGTGTCGATCGCGGCCGATGACGGCTGAAATGGGGTACCCCGCCCGATATAAGCTCTTGGTGATAGCACAACCAACCCGCCCGGGACCGACCAGGGCAATATGTTGTTTCATGCCACAGTTGCCCTTAAGGTTCCAACCTGCTCAATGGTTCCTTCAAGCTGGTCCCCGCTTTGAATCCGACTGACTCCGGCCGGGGTTCCGGTCAGGATAATGTCCCCCGGTTCCAGGGTATAGAAGGTCGAGACTTCGGCTATGATTTCTTCCACGGAACGCATCATCTGAGCGGTTGTCCCTTGCTGCCGAACCTGTCCGTTTATTTTTAATGTCAGCTGAATGTTATTGGGATTGGTCACTGAATCCGCGGGGACAAAATCGGAAAGCGGACAGGAGGTATCAAACCCTTTAGCGATTTCCCACGGCATCCCTTTGCTCTTCAGCTCATCCTGAAGGTCACGCAGAGTCAAATCCAGGGCAACGCCATAGCCAGCCAGGTATGATAATGCCTTGTCTGTGGTGATGTTTTTTCCGGTTTTACCGACTAACAAAGCCAGTTCCAGCTCATGATGACAGTTGTCGGAGTACTCCGGAATACGGATGGTTCCGCCATCAGATATCAGGCTGCTGGCCGGTTTGCAGAAAATAACGGCACGATCAGGAACCTTATTGCCCAGCTCACGAATATGATCCAGATAATTGCGCCCCAGGCAGACAATTTTTCCGACAGCGTAGGTCTCGTCCGCGCCTTTAATTTTAATGTGATGCATATCAGTCTCCTTGTATGGATTCTCTGGTTTTATAACCAATGATCTATTAAATGAGGCCAGCTCCGATCATTCTTAACTTGCGGGAGAATAACATTTCTGCATCGACTCACCGAATGATTTATTCTGAGCGCCCCCAAGCAAAAAGGATAACCCAAGAGGCTCACCACTTGGAAGAATATTGATGATTGCAATAAGGAAAACTCTCCGTCACCCTGATCAAAGTCAGGCTTTAGCGTACCTGGATAAGGCTGGCATATGTTAGTATGTTTTGACTATTAAGAGATAGGTTCCCAATGTTTTTCCCGATTGCTGACACTCCTAACCCTCCTGGACGGCCCTACCTGACCTGGGCAATTATGGCGGCAAATATTGCTGTCTATGTACTCGTCTCTTTGCCCGCTTCAACGGGAAAAGTTAATTTGAATGATCCGCTGTTGTTTGACTATTTGAAGGTTCTTGGAGTGCAGGGGCAGGTTACGGCCCGCGATGTTTACCAACATGTTTCGGCTTACGACCTGCTGGTTTTCCAGTATGGCTTTCGCCCCGCTGAGTTTTCTTTCGTCGCTCTTTTTACCTCCCTGTTTCTTCATGGTGGGTTAATGCATCTGGCCGGGAATATGCTCTTTCTGTTTATTTTCGGTAACAATGTTGAGTGCCGTCTGGGACGCATAGGTTACCTGCTGACTTATCTCAGTTGCGGGATTATTGCGACCCTGTTTTTTGCCCTGTTTGCTGCAGGTTCTCAAGTCCCCCTGATCGGTGCTTCGGGGGCCATCTTTGGAGTATTGGGCTGCTATTTTCTCTGGTTCCCACGCAATCGCGTCCGTTGTTTTGTCTTTCTGTTTCCATTTCTGATGACCAGTATTTATCTCTCGGCGCGACTTGTTCTCGGGTTCTATCTGTTGATAGATAATCTGCTGCCATTTGTTTTCTCCGCCAATTCCGGCAGTGGAATTGCTCATGGTGCACATATTGGCGGGTTCCTGGGCGGTTTGGGGATTGCCTGGGGCACGGACAGGTATTTTTTAGTTTTTAAAGGCCAAGCAAAGCCGACTATTAACCAGAATATCAAGCTGGCTTCTATTCACAAGATCTGCCCTGCAGCCTCGATTGGAGAGCTTGCTGGCGCAGCTGACTGTTATCTGGACCTTTCCAGCCGCGAAGAACGGATTCAGGTTGATTCAGCAGATGTCATTGCTGTGGGGGCATATCTTCTAGAGAAAAACAGTTTTCAGGATGCCCTCCGGGTATTTCGCCGGTTTATTGCTGAACGGCCGACTGACAGCTTGATTGATCAGGCTTATTTGGGGGCGGGAAAAGCTCTGCTGCAAAACCCCCGTTTCGCAACCAGTGCCTATCATTATTTTCTCTCTGCACACGACCTGGCGCGCAGTGAACAACTGGCTGTTGAGGCGAAAACATATCTGCGGATGATTGAGCAACAACGCCAGAGTTTACAACAGAACAAGGATGATTAAATGTATTATTTTTCCTACGAAGAACCGGTTTTTCGCCCCCCTTCAGAGGCTAGGTCACTTATTCTGCAAATCACCATTGGCTGCAGCCAAAACCAATGCAAATTTTGTGGCATGTACAAAATGAAACAGTTTCGTGTCCGACCGGTCGCTGACATTGCTGCTGAGATAGGAGCGATACCGGCGCTTCATCGTCAACATTATCAGCGAATTTTCCTGGCTGACGGAGATGCTCTGGTTTATCCACAGGCGGGGTTGATCGA
>JAPHSA010000151.1 GCA_026193235.1 Deltaproteobacteria bacterium
GCTCTGGCGCTCGATACAGTCATTAACCAACGCGGGAAAAATATTCTTTGTATCTACGTGCTGATCGGTCAAAAACGTTCTACGATTGTGAACACCATTGAAACCCTGCGCGAGTACGGCGCAATGGAGCACACCACTGTGGTCGTAGCGGAAGCAAGCAGTCTCCCAGGATTACAGCATCTGGCGCCCTTTGCCGGATGCGCCATTGCCGAGTTTTGGATGCAACAGGGATATGACACCTTAATCGTCTATGATGACCTTGCTACTCATGCCAGAAGTTACCGTGAACTTTCCCTGCTACTACGTCGGCCACCTGGACGTGAAGCCTATCCCGGTGATATTTTCTCCGTCCATGCCCGCCTGCTGGAACGGGCCACCTGTTTAAATGTAGCTCACGGTGGTGGCAGCATGACGGCGCTACCCATTGTCGAAACCCAACAGGGTGAGATTGCCGCCTACATCCCAACGAATTTGATCTCCATTACCGATGGACAGATTTATCTGGACCGGAAACTGTTTGCCGGAGGATTTCGCCCGGCTATCGACATTGCCCGTTCGGTCTCCCGTATTGGTGGCCAGGCGCAACATTCTCGCATTAAGGCAGAAGCCGGACGGATGAAACTTGATTATCTCCAGTTTCTGGAGTTAGAGGTCTTTACCCGTTTTGGAGCGCGGCTTGAGGCCTCAATGGAAGCTGCGATTGCGCAAGGCACCAGATTACGGGAGATTCTAAAGCAGGATCGATTGGTACCCGTATCAACAGCATTCCAAATGACTTGGTTAGTGGCTTTCAATGATGGCCGATTTAAAAATATTCCCCTTGAATCAATTCCTGCAATGCTTAATTTTCTACAACAAAAAGCGGAACACACGACGCTCACGCTGGATAGCCCTCGCAAGCAATGGAGTCATGCGGTCGGAGAATGGATGCAAAGTTTTGACCGGGGAACAGACCCATGACCAAACGCCAGGAACTGGAACACCATCGCCGTGGTCTGGGTGAAATCCGAGACATTATGAATTCCATGAAAACTCTGGCATTCATGGAAACGCGTAAACTTAACCGCTTTCTTAGCAGCCAACAAGCCGTAGTCAGGAGTATTGAAGAGACTGCAGCAGATTTCTTGAGTTTCCATCCAGAAACCCTGCCCGACATTTCTGAAACAAATCAGGTTTACCTGCTGATAGGAACCGAGCGCGGATTCTGCGGTGATTTTAACCAGAGCTTACTCCATCACCTCGAATCAACCCTGCAAACACACTTACAAGAGGAAGCATTGGTGATAGCTGTCGGGCGCAAGCTGCATGCCTTAATGGAAAATGCAGCAAATCAGGTGACTTTGATCGATGGGCCCAGCGTCGCGGAAGAAGTGATGAGCATACTCAATCAGGTTGTGCAGACCCTCTCTTCCCTACAGGAACGACATGGAATACTACCTCTGTACGGACTCTATCACGGTATAGATGGAGGTATTGTCATGCAAAAACTGTTGCCATCCTTCCAACATTACTTACACCAACCAGCGCATTTTTCCAATCCTCCAGCGCTGAACCTGGCGCCAGCAAATTTTCTGCTCGAACTGACAGAGCAGTATCTCTTTGCTGCCTTACACGAAATACTCTATACCTCACTCATGGCTGAAAATCGCAACCGTGTAGCACACCTGGAAGGGGCTGTTAAACATCTTGATGATAAATCCGAGGAATTATCCAGAAAAAGTAATGCACTGCGACAGGAAGAGATTATTGAGGAGATCGAAGTCATTCTCCTCAGCAGCGGCGGCGATGAGGACTGGCATCAACACACGATGTTGAGGGGCAAAGATCCACAATGGACGAGGGGCAAAAGCATAAGGACACGACAAGATCAGGTTAAACATTAAAGCGGAAATGCATAACATCCCCATCCAGCACCCGGTATTCTTTCCCTTCAAGCCGCAGTAAGCCTTTTTCTTTGGCACCGGCCTCTCCACCTGAATTGATGTAATCATCATAAGCCGTGACCTCTGCGCGGATAAAACCTTTTTCAAAATCGGTATGGATAACCCCAGCAGCCTGGGGAGCCAAGGCCCCAGCACTCACCGTCCAGGCCCGAACCTCTTTTGGCCCCGCAGTAAAATAGGTCCACAGTCCCAGGAGCCGATAACCAGCCTGAATCATCCGCTCAAGGCCCGCCTCTTTGAGCCCCAGTTCCTGAAGAAATTCCAGTTTTTCTTCTGTTTCCAACTCAGCGATCTCAGATTCAATTTTTCCGCAGATGGTAACCAGCGCTGCCCCTTCCATAGCGGCATGATCCCGCACTTTGGCAACAAAGGGGTGGGTTCCATCAAGATCGTCCTCGGCAACATTGGCGACATAAAGGACAGGTTTCATGGTAATCAAATGAAGTTCAGCCACTGCCCTCCGCTCTTCAACTTCAAGAGCGACAGAAATTGCCGGGAAACCGTCGTTCAACGCTACAGAAAGTTTTTCTAAAACCCGGAGTTCCAGCTGTAATTTTTTGTCACCACTTTTTGCGAGTTTTTTCCCGCGTAGTATCCGTTTTTCAATACTATCCAGATCAGCAAGATTCAACTCTGTTTGAATCACTTCAATATCGCGCAGAGGATCAACAGCACCGTCAACATGAACGACGTTTTCATCTTCAAAACAGCGGACGATATGAGCAATAGCGTCAACCTGGCGAATGTGCCCCAGAAATTGATTGCCCAATCCTTCTCCTTTGCTGGCGCCACGAACCAAGCCAGCGATATCGACAAACTCCATCGACGTCGGCACAATCTCCTTAGGATGAACAATGTTCGCTAACCGTTCTAAACGTTTGTCAGGAACAGCAACGACACCAACGTTTGGCTCGATTGTACAAAAGGGATAGTTAGCGGCTTCCGCCCCGGCCGATGTGATCGCATTAAAAATTGTCGATTTACCGACATTGGGCAAACCGACAATACCGCACTTGAAACCCATATTTAATTTATCCTCAAAAAACGATAGCCGGGACACAAGCCCCGGCTATCAGATCAATCAATATTACAATTCAGAAATCAAACAAGTAACGGAGCAATAACCAAAGCGACAACACTCATCAGCTTGATGAGGATGTTCATTGATGGGCCGGAAGTATCTTTGAAGGGGTCGCCGACGGTATCTCCGATAACTGCAGCAGCATGGGCATCGCTACCCTTACCTTCACCCTCAAGCTGGCCACTTTCAATATATTTTTTCGCATTGTCCCAAGCGCCACCACCGTTCGACATCATCAGGGCCAACAAAACACCTGCCAGAGTCGCCCCGGCAAGCATACCACCCAGTGCTTCCTTACCAAGCAGGAAGCCCATCAGAACTGGAGCAGAAACAGCGACCACACCCGGCAGAATCATTTCCCTTAAAGCCGCCTTAGCCGAGATGTCAATACATCTCTGGGAGTCAGGCTTTACCCCCTCTTTACCTTCGAGCAGCCCTGGAGTCTCACGGAACTGGCGACGGATTTCATCAACCATTGCTCCGGCAGCACGACCAACACTGGTCATGGTCAAAGCACCGATAAAGAACGGCAGAGCACCACCGATCAACAGACCGATAACCACCATCGGGTTGATCAGGTTAATCACCTCAAGGCCGACCGTTGTTGCATAGGCAGAAAACAATGCCAGTGCGGTCAAAGCAGCAGAACCGATAGCAAAACCTTTGCCGATTGCCGCAGTAGTGTTACCAATTGCATCAAGACCATCAGTGATCTTACGCACATCAGGACCGAGACCGGCCATTTCGGAGATACCACCGGCGTTATCCGCAATCGGACCATAGGCATCAACGGTCATGGTCACCCCAACGGTTGCTAACATGCCAACTGCGGCAATACCAATTCCATAAAGACCGGCAAAATAATTTGCTACAAAAATACTGATTGCGATAATAACGATCGGCAGTGCGGTCGATTCAAGCCCGACCGCAAGTCCGTGAATAATGTTGGTTGCTGGACCTGTTTTACTGGCTTCGGCAATCCGGGCAACGGGTGCGTGGGCAGTGTAGTATTCCGTAACCTGACCAATCGCAATGCCAGCCAGAGTGCCGGCAAGAATTGCCCAGAAGATCCCGGTATTCAAACTGGCAAACCTGATGTAAATAAACGCGGCAACCAGAAACCCCCCGGCAGCAACAAAGGTGGTGTAGTGCAGAGCTTTCGCCGGATCCATTCCTTTGAGAAGCTTCATTGAGGCGATACCTAGAAAGGAGAAAACCAATCCGATCATAGCCAAAACCAGCGGTAACAGCATAGCACTGGCCTGGACTCCGGCGCCGACACCAAGCTTGGCCAATAATTCGGGGCCGGCAGCAGCGGCAATTGCCAATGTCGCAATAATTGAGCCGACATAGGATTCAAAGATATCGGCACCCATACCGGCCGTATCACCAACACAGTCACCGACGTTGTCGGCAATAACACCAGGGTTACGTGGGTCATCTTCCGGAATTCCGGCTTCGACCTTACCAACCAGGTCAGCGCCAACATCCGCGGCCTTAGTGTAAATCCCGCCACCAACGCGCGCAAACAGGGCGATTGAGGAAGCACCCATGGCGAAACCGTTGATGTATTTCGCGGTCTCCGGGTTACCACCAAAGAAAATATAGGCAACACCAACACCAACCAGACCCAGAGAAGCAACAGCCAGCCCCATAACGGCACCACCGTTAAAGGAGACTTCAAGGGCTTTCGCCTGGCCGTGGGCGCGGGCAGCCTCACAAGTTCTGACGTTAGCCCGAGTCGCTGCTTTCATTCCGATGAATCCACAGGTCATCGAGCAAACAGCGCCTCCGAGAAAGGCCAAGGCGGTCTGATAACTCATGGCAACGGCGATCAGAATAAAGACAATGGCAATAAAGATTGCCAGGACCCGGTACTCGCGACCGAGAAAAGCCATGGCTCCTGAATGAATATCATCAGAGATTTCACGCATTTTTTCATTACCGACCGGCTGTGCCTTGACAACGTTGTAAAGCACAATCGCGATCACAAATCCAATTACTCCCAGAATAGGAGCCCACATTTGCAGTTGCATTTGTTCCTTGCCTCTCTTCGTTTATGTTTCGTTTAAAGTTAATCGTACAAGTTGTAATTGTTGAAAGAACTCATTGCCTCAACTACCCCATCTCGAAGGATTTTTTCCACGGCATCTGCAGCAGTGTCAAGTAACTGGGGGAGTAATTTTTGTTCATCTGAGCCGAAGCGATTCAACACATGACCAGTAATATTGCCATGTTCGGGACGACCAATACCGATTTTCAAACGGATAAAATTTCTGAGACCGAGCACAGCGACAATATCTTTGAGGCCATTGTGTCCACCATGCCCACCGTCCTGTTTTATCCGCAACCGCCCAAAAGGCAAATCCAGGTCATCATAAACAACAATCAAATCCCCCGGAATAATACCGAGGGATTGGTAAGCAGCCTTGACGCTGGATCCGCTGCAATTCATAAAGGTCTGAGGGAGGAGGATCGTTGTTTCCTGAGCGACTGCTCTACCAACACCGTAGACCCCCTGATAACCTTTTTTTTTCAATGCTATCTGGTTACGCTGAGCAACCAGCTCGGCAACCATAAAACCGATATTGTGGCGCGTTGCCTGATATTTTTCACCAGGGTTACCGAGACCGACCAGTAACTTCACAGCATTACCAGGCGCAGTTTATTCCTCAGCAGCGGCTTCGCCTTCAGCAGCGGCTTCGCCTTCAGCAACGGCCTCTTCCTCTGCGGATTCTTCATCGACATCGATTTCTTCAAGTTGAGGAGCTACAATAGTTAGAACCGTAAAGTTTACATCGTGAACCAGTTCGACGTCCTTCGGAGCTTCAATTTCCTCGATATGGAGATTGTCACCTATTTCCAGAGCGGTGATGTCGATATCGATTGTTTGAGGAACTTGGGTTGGCAAGCAAGAAACTTCCAGCTCTTTTCGAATCAGTTCGAGAGATCCGCCCATTTTCTGTCCAGTGGATGTTCCAACAATATTGACCGGCACCATGAACGATGTTTTTTCCTTCAGATTCATGATGTGAAAATCGGCGCTGGTGAAGTTGCGACGAATCGCATGGAATGAAGCGTCCTTGAGAATCACAACCTCTTTGCTAAGTTCCGGAATCCCTTTCAAACTGATCAAGGCGTTCCAGCCGGCTTCTCCAGAAACCACATTATTTAATTCATTTGGATCTACAGTAATCGCTTTAGGCTCAATATCCTTGCCATAGACAACTGCCGGCAATTTCCCTGCTGCCCTCAGTTTACGCGCAACGCCTTTGCCACTTTTATCACGAATCTCAACGTTCAGTTCTACCTGAGCCATCTATTTATCCTCCATCATTGGGGTAACTATAAACTTTATGTTGACTAAACAAATAACGAGCTTACCGATTCAGCATTATTAATTCGGCGAATTGCTTCCGCTAGCAAAAGACTGACCGATAAGCGCTGTAAACGATCACATTCCTTTAATTTATCCTGGGTTGCTATGGTATCAGTGATAAAAACCTTTTTCAGTGGACTGTCAGAAATCCTTTCCAGCGCAGGGCCAGATAAGACTCCATGGGTCGCACAGGCATAAACGTCTTTAGCCCCCTGATCTTGCAGGGCACTGGCAGCCGCACAGAGAGTCCCTGCCGTATCGATCATATCATCAATAATCACGCAGCTTCTCCCCTTCACATCGCCGATGATGTGCATCACTTCGGCAACGTTCGGCCCATTGCGACGCTTATCAATGATCGCCAAACCCGCATCGAGGCGTTTAGCAAAGGCTCTGGCGCGTTCTGTTCCACCGGCATCGGGCGAAACGACAACCAGATCATTGATGCCTTGCTTACGAATTTCGTCCAGCATAACCGGCGCTGCATAAAGATGATCGACTGGGATATCAAAGAAACCCTGAATTTGTCCAGCATGCAGATCCATGGTTAAAAGGCGATCAATCCCGGCAACGGACATTAGGTCGGCAACCAGTTTAGCAGTGATGGGGGCACGCGGGGCAACCTTACGATCTTGCCTGGCATAGCCAAAATAAGGAACGACTGCATTGATCCGGGTCGCCGATGCACGCTTGAGAGCATCGACCATAATCAGCAATTCCATGAGATAGGAATTCACCGGTGATGAGGTTGACTGAATCACATAGACGTCACGGCCACGAACATTCTCACCGATTTCGACCAGAACTTCGCCATCAGAAAAAGTTTTAACCTTGGCTTTTCCTAAAGGCACAGACAGATGCTGGCATATCTCTCGAGCTAAGGGCTCGTTTGAATTACCGGTGAAAATCTTGAACATCCTGATTGATCCTTTACTTTTATGGCTGTTAATGGCTGGGGCGCCAGGGATCGAACCTGGGAATGCCGGAATCAAAATCCGGTGCCTTACCGCTTGGCGACGCCCCATCAAAACAGATTATCTATAGCAACTTTATGATTTCGAACCGGCAATTTCTACCCGAGCAGCCTATGGCTGTCAACCCCGGCTCATAAAGTTTTTATATGCTTTATCAAACAGGTTTAACCGGAACCATCCACCAATCTGTTTCTGCAGCTAAAATCTCACCGACAGCTGAGGCGGCGGCAAAGTCCGCGAAGACGCCAAAAACCGTTGCGCCACTCCCTGACATAAGAGCACCAAGAGCCCCCTCAGCCAACAATCTCTGTTTAATCTCGGCAATTTGTGGATAGCGCCGCAAGGCCACAGATTCAAGATCGTTATGCAAAGCGGCACAAAGATCGGCCCTGGTCACGACAGAAAACCTTGGAAGGTTAGCCAGTTCACCCCCCTTTGTCAACTCTAAACTTCGGTAAACCTCTGCAGTTGATACACTTATTTTTGGATTAATTAACAGATAAACAACCTGAGGCAAACCCGGTAAAAGTTCTAATTGAGTTCCAATTCCGGTAGCCCAGGCAGGTTGCTGGAAGACAAAAAAGGGTACATCAGCGCCAAGTTGGCCTCCCAATAACTGGAGTTGAGTGTTAGTCAGATCAAGCTCAAGCATTTCATTCAAACCAAGGAGCACAGTTGCTGCGTCAGAGGAGCCCCCCCCCAAGCCGGCAGCCACCGGAATACGCTTGACAATCTCAATGTCAATGCCGATATCACTCTGCGCATCACCCACCAGTAATCGAGCCGCACGAGCGGCGATGTTCTCTTCACCCTGAGGGAGTTCAACTCCAGAGCAAATAACACGGACACCCGGCTCTGGCCCAAGCCGGATATGGATATCATCATAAAGACCGACGCGCTGCATTGCCATTGCCAGTTCATGATAGCCATTTTTCAATCGCCCCAATACATGGAGGCAAAGATTTATCTTGGCTGGTGCAAAATATGTTTTTTCCAAAAGCTTTGATCCCATTATAATGAATACCCCGGGTAGCCGCACCTTCCACTAATCACCGCTTTGAGTCAAGTCGCTTGAGCAAGCAAAACAGGGGGGAAAAGACGGGGAAAAGGCCCCGGAGAGATACATGATGTAAAACATACCAGTGGTATAATAGATTTCATGGGGCATCACTTGCTGGCCATTTTTCACCAGCGTAGGCCAAGGATCATCATTAAAACAATTCTAGAAAAACCCGGGGAAAACTATTGTCAATCTTCAAGTTGCTGTTTTCACGTGATTCGATAAAAAAACAAATGGGCTTATAATAAATGGCACTAACTTTGCCAGTGGTTATATCGCTTAGAACAAAATCGTATTTAAACTTGTCCTATTTGAGTGTCTGCCGAACAGGCTGAAAGTTTTATAACAATATGCATCATTTACATTGTTTGTCATTGATACTCTTATTGCTAGTTTCATCAGTGCCCGCCAGGGCAGAAACGATCAAGTTGAGCATAAATACATTAGCTCCGGCAGCATCGAACAAAACACTGGTTGCCAGTTATTTTAAAAAGCTTGTGGAGGAGCGTTCCCACGGTCGCATTCTCCCTCAGGTCATGGAAGGTGTCGATACCTCTGCAGTTCAAGCGGTACAAGATTTAGAACGGCACAAAGTCCAGATCGTTATTCCTGAAATCAATGATCTCAGGAGTCTCATTCCACATTTAAAAATTTATGAACTACCTTTTTTATATCGTAACCGTGAGCACTTGCGTCAGATTATCGACCATAAAGTTGGTCAGGAACTCATAATAACCGAACACGACCATCATTTTAAGCTACTGGGTATTTGGGAAAAAGGAACAAACCACCTACTGGCAAGTTCGCCATTACCTTCTCCGGTCGATACCAGAGTCATTGGTTATACTGATAAGGTTGAGAGAACATCAACAATTTATTTTCAATCACCTTCATCCTGCTCGACTGCTGGATTGTTCTTAGTCGAAAAAAAGGACGGGTGGTGTGAAGTGACTTTGCCGGAGGCCCCTTTTCTAGCTACAAAAAGTGGATTTTATGATCTCACCTTGACACGACACAGCCTCTCATGCTGTGCGCTTCTGATGGATATGCTTTTTTGGCAGCAGTTACCTGAAGACCTTAAAGTGATTGTCACAGACGCTGTTAAAGACGCCACAGACTACGCACGCGATTTAGCGTTACAGTCTGATCAGGATGCCCTCAAAAAAATCACGGCAGAAAAACAGATCAGTCTTCATCAATTGAATTTTGACCAACGACAATTCTGGCGTGACCGAATGTTAAAATTTTACTCCAAAACCATTAACGAAGTAGAAAAAAGTCTGATAGATCAATTCCTTAACTATCAGTTCATAAACTGACAAACTTTTTGATGTCGGCCATGGTCGCGACAATATCACTCCCACCCTCCTGTCAAGTCATTTGACCATGGCGTGTGGCTACTTTTCGCCACCGAGGGGCCAATGCTGGCCACTCCTCAGATCCTGACATGACAACGTCCTCAGAGGTTCAATTCCTCCAGTGTCCAGCAACTCTAGCTTTTTTTGAAAAAAAAACATTATTTTAAAGATGGCATTATCATTGCTTTAAGTACTGGAAGTCGTCCCCTGGTCAATCAGATTTAATGACCTGAAATAAAGAAACCATTTTTACTCAGCATAGTTTTGTTTTAAAGAAAACTGTATTTAAATATTGCATTATTCTTAAGCAGCCTGACAGCAAATATCCTTTAAAAGAGGTCCCCAAACCCTTCTTGATTTATCAATGGTGTTTTTGGGTTGTAACTTGTATCCTTTTTTTTAATATGTTATTTTTTGCCTCGGTTATCCAACGTAAAACACTGGTTGTTTTGCTTTTCATAATGAAAGTAAAACTAAATTTCACAAAACGAAATGGAGATTGCACTATGAAGAAATCGTTTTTGCACATGAGCTTTTTGGCCGTAACCGTTTTTGCTTTTGCCGTTTTTGCCGGAACAGCATTCTCATCCGATGGATGTGATCCTGGTGAAATCGTTGCAAAGTTCAGCCATGTGACGGGTGGTACCACCCATCCGAAGGTCGTTGCCGCCAACAATTTTGCTGCCCGGGTCAACAAAGAAATGGACGGCGAGCTGTGTGTCGAGGTTTTTCCGAACTCCACCCTGTACGGCGACAGCAAAGAACTTGAAGCCCTGCTGACCGGCAACGTCCAGTTCCTGGCCCCGTCCCTGTCAAAATTCGGTTCCTACACGCCTAAATTCGGTGTATTCGATCTGCCGTTTATCTTTGCAGATATGGATGCCGCCATCCGTTTCACCAATAGTGCTGCAGGAAAAGGGCTGCTCACCGAAATGAGTGATGTCGGTTTCATCGGCACGGGCTACTGGATGTCCGGCATGAAGTATTTCTCCGCCAACAAACCGCTGATCCTGCCAAGTGATGCCGCCGGACTGAAGTTCCGCGTCCAGACCTCCGATGTCGCCAAGGCGATGATTGCGGCTATGGGCGCTTCGCCGCAGCCGATGGCCTTCGCCGAGGTCTACGGCGCCCTGCAGACTGGCGTTGTCGATGGCCAGGAAAATACCTGGTCCAACATCTACACCAAGAAATTCTTCGAGGTCCAGGATTCAACGACCCAAACCAGCCATCAGCTGCTGGCCTACCTGTTCATGACCTCCACCGATTTCCTCAACAGCCTCAAGCCGGAAGTCCGTGACCAACTCATGAAGATTGCCGATGAAGTGACCCAACAGGCTAACGAAGAAGTCAAGGCTAAAGAAGCCAAGAATCGGCAGAACATTCTTGATTCAGGTGGCAAGATTAACGTCCTGACCCCAGAACAGCGGAAGCAGTGGGTCGATGCCATGAAGCCGGTATGGAAAAAGTTTGAAAAAGAGATCGGCGCTGATCTGATTAATACCGCAGCCGGTTCTTAAACCCTATTAGCAAGAACCTAACAGGGCCGGCACCCTAGTGTCGGCCCTCTTTTTCGCTTTTTTTCACGACTGAAGGAGACCATGCGATGGCTTACTGGCCACATCTTTATCTTTTAGTTTTCATCCTGATAATCTGGGGCCTGGAGAAATTGTTCCCGCGCTTCATGGAGCGGGCGGAAGAAAATCTGCTTATTCTCATCCTGACCGCGATCATGCTGGTTTCCTTTGGCCAGGTCATAGCCAGATACGGCTTTAATACCGGCTGGAGCGCTGCATTGGAATTCAACACGATGGCCTTCAGCTGGTTGATTTTGCTCGGCATGGGTTATGGTATTAAAATCGGGTTGCATCTCGGGGTAGATATACTTCTCAATGCTGTTCCCAATAAAGTCTCAAAGATCCTGAGTCTGTTCGGTGCTCTGGCCGCCGCGTTTTACGGTTTGATCCTGATCGACTCCATCTGGCTGAGTTGGCTGCATTTGGGGACGAATGCCAAGGGTGGAGCAATCTCCTACTGGCTGAAGATGTACAAGGTCAACATCGGCGCGGAAGAGCTACGCTACCCGGAGTTTCTCCAGCAGGCGTTTGATATACAGCCTCGCGTCCATCGCTGGCTGCTGATGCTGGTGCTACCGGTAAGCCTGGCAATGCTGGCGTACCGATCCCTGCAGGCCTTCTGGGCGATCCTGACCAATAAACGAGCGACGCTGATCAGTGGCCATGAAGCCGAAGAGCTGGTTGCTGAGCACAAAGACGCACTTAAAGACTGAGGAACAGAGAGGACATTATGACATCGATAATCTTATTTGCTCTGGTACTTAGTCTGCTGGCGATCGGTATTCCTGTCGGCATTTCTCTGGGCCTGGCGTCAATCCTGTTTATCACCTTCTTTTCCCACGATTCACTCACTTCGGTGGCGATTTCGCTGTTCAGTGCAGGAGAGCATTATACGCTTCTGGCCATACCGTTCTTCATTCTGGCGTCCTCCTTCATGTCCACGGGCGGGGTGGCCAAGCGGCTGATCCGCTTTGCCATCGCTAGTGTCGGCCATTTACAGGGGGGGCTAGCCATTGCCTCGGTCATGTCGTGCATGATGTTTGCCGCCCTGTCCGGCTCTTCTCCGGCCACGGTGGTCGCCATCGGCACA